>PLBD01000125.1 GCA_003135315.1 Acidobacteriaceae bacterium
GCACGACTAAAGTCGTGCCCTGTTACAAAGCGCTCGTCGTGCTCGGGCACAAATCCTTCATTGTGCTCGGTTACAACTCGTTCGCCGTGCTCTGACTCAAAGCGTTCGTTGGAATCGATGTTGAGTTCTTCCAGCAGAGCCTCGTTGCCGACGGCGACGTGATGGCCTCCGACTCGACCGACAACCCCGCGGCCGGTGATGGAGCGGAATTCCTCCGCCGGAATCAGCGACATGCCATTGGCCTCGGCAGCCTCGACCACCGCGGCGGCCAGCGGATGTTCGCTTCCCCGCTCCAGGCTTGCGACCAGGCGGACGACGCGCTCCTCGGTCTCGCCGCCGACGGCAATCACCGAGATCAGCTCAGGCTTGCCCTGCGTAAGCGTGCCCGTCTTGTCGAGCGCCAGCGTGTCAACCTTCTGCAAGGTCTCCAGCGCCTCGGCGTTCTTGATGAGGATGCCCGCGCGCGCGCCGCGCCCGGTGCCAACCATGATGGCGACAGGCGTCGCCAAGCCGAGCGCGCACGGACACGCGATGATCAGCACGGCAACGGCGTTGACGATGGCATTCGCCAAGTGCGGTTCCGGGCCGTACATAAACCACACGATGAAGGTGATGACGGCGCTCACCAGCACAATCGGGACAAACCACGCGGCCACCTTGTCGACGAGCCGCTGGATGGGCGCGCGGCTGCGTTGCGCTTCGCTCACCATCCTGACGATCTGGGCCAGCATAGTTTCGCTGCCCACGCGCTCGGCGCGCATCAGCAGCCAGCCCGTACCGTTCACGGTCGCGCCGATAACTTTGTCGCCGGCATGTTTCTCGATCGGGATCGACTCGCCGGTCACCATCGATTCGTCCACCGAGCTGAGACCGTCGAGCACGGTGCCGTCCACGGGAATTTTTTCGCCGGGACGAACTCGCAG
Organism: Acidobacteriaceae bacterium; assembly: GCA_003135315.1. GTDB lineage: Bacteria > Acidobacteriota > Terriglobia > Terriglobales > Acidobacteriaceae > Bog-257. The sequence continues at coordinate 924 of PLBD01000125.1, forward strand.
CTTGTCGCCCGGCTTCACCTGATCGAGCGGCACATCATATTCGCTGCCATCGTCGCGCATGATTCGCGCCAGCTTGGGCGAGAGATCGAGCAGAGCGCGAATGGCGCTGCTGGTGCGGCTGCGCGCGCGCAGTTCCAGCACCTGACCGAGAAGAACAAGCGCGATGATCGCGGCGGCGGCTTCGAAGTAGACTTCGGGGCCCATGCCTTGCCGCGACGCCGGAAACAGTTGCGGCGCGATGGTCGCGACCGCGCTGTAAACATACGCGACGCCGACGCCCATCGCGATCAGCGTGAACATGTTCGGACTGCGAAACTTCACCGACGCCCAGCCGCGCTCGAAGAACGGCCAGCCACACCACAGCACGACCGGAGTCGCCAGCGCGAATTCAATCCAGTTGCCAAGCTTTGGACTGACGGCGTGCAGCAGCGGCGACATTCGCAACATGGCAAACGCGACGAGCGGAACGCCAATGATGACGCTGATCCAGAAACGGCGCGTCATGTCGCGCAGTTCGGGATTGTCTTCCACCGCAGCAGTGGCTGTCATCGGCTCCAGCGCCATACCGCAGATGGGACACGCTCCTGGCCCATCGCGCACGATCTGGGGATGCATGGGGCAAGTCCACTGGGTTTTCGTGGGAGCGCTGGGAAGTTCCGGCTCGAGCGCCATGCCGCACTTCGGACACGGGCCCGGCCGGTCCTTGCGAATCTCCGGATCCATCGGGCAGACGTAGGCGACGGACGGGGACGGCTTGCTGTCGGCTGAAGGCGCCGGCGCTTGCGTCAAGCTTGAGGGCGCAGAAGCCGACAGAAACTTTTCCGGCTCGGCTTTGAACTTCTCGCCGCAGCCGCGCGAGCAGAAGTAGTAGCTCTTGCCGCCATGGGTCACGGTGCTGGCGGCGGTCGTGGGATCGACATTCATGCCGCAAACCGGGTCCTTCACCAGCTTGCGCGTGCCGCCACTCTGCAACGGCACATTGCCCAGTTGCACGAATCCAGTCATGCCTACGGACTTGGGGCCCGGCTCCAGATACTTTCTGGGATCGCGCCGGAACTTGTCGGCGCAGGGGCGCGAGCAGAAATGAAAGAGCTTGCCCTCGTACTCGGCCGTGGACGCGGCTTTGGCCGGATCGACCGTCATACCGCAGACCGGGTCTTTGTCCAGCTTCTTGGGAAGCGGCGGCGCGGGCGCGGACGCCCCCTTGCCGGACTCGCCGGCAGCCGGCAGATACTTCCACGGCGCCGCCATGAACTTCTGCATGCAGCCCGGGGAGCAGAAGAAGTACAGATCGCCCTGGTATCGCGCCTTGCCGCGGGCCTGCGGCGGATCGATCGTCATGCCGCAAACCGGGTCCTTGGCGGAAAAGTCCAGCTTCAAGTTCTCCAGGGGAACTTCGGGCTCGCTCATTTCATCGCTCACTGTAATGGTAACGCCGCGCTATTCACAACCGCAGCCATGCACTATATTGAACTCGGAGCACCGCCACGCGAAATGATTTCTGAATGCGAAATCGGCGTGCGGGTTCCGCAGCTTCTTATCATTGCACGTTTGCGAGAGGTGAGTCCGATGACTGCTGTGGAGGTCGTGTTTGGTTACGGGATGCCGCCGGGCGAGCGGGAGATGAGTGCCTTAGGGCAGCTGAACGACGTCTATGGAATTCGTCGCGTACAGTTCAACGAACCGGGGCGGACAGTGCGCGTGGAGTACGACGCCACTCGCCTCAATGAAGCCACGGTGGAGAACCTGCTGCGCAAGGCGGGGCTGGATGTCCGGGACAGGCTCGCGCTGACCTAGCTGAATCGCTGAAGGTTGGGTTGCGTCGGGGCGGTCAGGGTTGGCGGGCCGAGTGAGCCGGGGCCGCATATCCTCACATGCGGTGGCAACGACGGCTGTTTCCTGTGGAAAAAACTAAGGGTCACTCTGGGAGGCGAACTCTGGCCGAAATTCGCATCCGAGTGACCCTTTGCGCCACTTCGTCTGGCTTAGAGAAGAGCATGCGACGCGCCAAATCGTAACCCTAGCAAACAAAAGAGTTATTCCTCGCAGAACTCGCGCCGACAATGTAGAACTTTCCAGTCGCTTGTAATTTTTACTAACCACTCTAGCGGGGGGGCTGCCGATTACCGATTCTCCTCCTGCGCCAGCGCCTTGGCGCGCTCCTCGGCCCGCTGCTCATCCGCCGCGCGTCCTTGCCTTTGATACAGCCTCGCCAAGTGAGACCACGCATCCGCAGCTTCCGGATCCAGCTTGACTGCCTGTTCCTGGAACGAAATCGCCTGCTCCATGTCACCCATGGCCCTCCAGATGGCCGCGCGTCCCTGTGCGACGTCGAACCTGAAGCTGCGTCCCTCCGTAGCGTCCGCCATCTGAGGCGGCGCGTTCCGTTCCGCTTCATCCAGTGCTTGCAAGGCCGCCTTGGGCTGGCGCGTCACCAGGTAGAGTCGGGCCAGCTTCACCAGGGCCCTCGTTCTCGTCGCCGGATCGCTGCTTAGCTGCGTCGTGTGCCGCCACGCCTGAAGCGCTTCCGGGGGCCGCTCCTGTTGGTCGTAGAGTTCGCCCAGCCGCGACCAGACACTGGCAGCGCTGGCGTCATTGAGTCCGAGACTGAGCGCCGCCAGCCATTCCTGTTCCGCCTCCACGCGGCGGTCCGAGGCATACAACGCGTTGCCCCGCACCCAGCGCAACGGCGCGCTGCCCGGATAGATCTGGAACGCATTGTCCGCCGCCGAGAGGGCTTCATTGGTCCGGCGAAGTGCTGCCAGAACATAAGCCGTGTTGGCCCACAACTGGAACGACCTCGCACTATGGTCCAACGGTTGTGCCGGCAGAGGCGCCGTTGCGCAATTGATTTGCAGGCGATTGATCAGTTCTTCCGTCTCCGGCCTCTGGCGCACCAGGACCAGGGACACCTCGTCCAGATAGACCGGCCGCCAGTTCTTGCTGTAGCAGAGGTCTTGCAGTTGCGCGAACTCGATCTCGGTCGTGTCCAGTTGCAGGATCATGGTATTGATGTCGTACCGATCCGCCTCTTGCTTCCATTCCGGAGAATCAATCGACGCCGTCACCAGTTGATGTTCGCGCGTAAAACCTTCCACCCCAAAAGGCAACGCCCGGCCATCGATGTAATCGCGGTATTTCCGGCCGAGTCGCCACAACGTGAAACCGCCTTCATCAAAGTTATTGAACACCTGTGCGGGAAGGTTCTCCCGCTCGACGAATGCGGCTGCGCGTTCCGGGAACCACCATGTCAGTCCCGCGCCGAAATTCGATTTGGCATTGCTGGCGAGGTAAACGCGATTGCTCACAAAGTCCGCGCCGTGGACACAAGCCACGGCTGCCACCATGACGACTGCGGCCATCGCGCCGGCAAAGCGCAGTCGCGCATTGGGGATTCGGGCCCACACCAGCGGAATCGCGCCGGCAAGAACTGAGCCTCCTGCCACGATCACAACACAGGCGCTGAGCGCCTCCATGCGCACGTGCCGCATGGTTACGTACGCGGCGCCCACCAGCAAAATCGCCGCTCCCAGCCTGCGTTGCAGCAGTGCCGCCACCGTGGCCACAATCACGATCACCGCGCCCAGGTTCAGAGTACTTTGCATGGGCTGCTGCGCAAACCCGCTCACGCTCGCAGCCCAGTGCAATCGGGCCGGGCCCCACTCGGGGATCACTTGCGCATAAAACTTCATGTCGCGGTTTTCCCCCATCATCGCCCGATATGGGGCCCATCCCCACGGATTCACCAACGTCGCCAGCGCCGTAGCGACGAACCACGGGCATGCCTGCCTCAGCCTGGCGATAGCGGCGCTCCGCCCGGGAGCCGAACACAGAAGCTCCAGAAACTCCAGCCCCAGGAATCCGCCGAACAGCGCCAATCCTGCTATGAATCCCAGGTGCAGATTGACCCAGGCAAGCATCAACAGCGGCAGAAGCCACAGGCGGGCACGGCCGGTCTGATAGTTTTGCCAGAGAATGGAGAGATACGCCGCAAACAGGATGACGCTGAACATCTCAGCTCGCGGACCGGTGCGCTCCGCGATGAGAGGTGTCAGGATTATGGCAATTGCGGCCGTGAATGCCGACCCTCGCCGCAACAATAGGGCAACCGTTGCTACGCACGCCGCTGCTCCAAACCACGAGAGCAGAGCGTAGCCCCCGAGGCAGTACATCGCGTAAAGCAACAGTTGCGAGCCGACCGGGTAGAGCCAGGGCCGGCCTGTTGCCGTATACGAAAAAATGTCGGTGGAAAAAATGTGATGATTTTCCGCTACCCAGCGCCCGCCTGCCAGTTGCCAGCCCAGGTCCGGATCGTGGACGCTCCGCAGGCCGGCCACGGCTGCATACACCAGGGCGACGGCGCCCAGACATAGGAACAGGCGCCGGGCTAGTGAAGACTCATCCATTGCCGATGTGTCTGTCGGGGCCTGGATAGCCTTCCGAGTCGGGGGCGCGAACCATGACATAGCACGCAAGCGGATTCCTTCCTCGAAGGGGTATTCTATGCGCGGAGGCTGTTGTGGTCACGGTGATATCCCGGTTTCGGGTTCGCAATGGCTTTGAGGAACAGGTGCGCCACGCCTTCCTGGCTCGTCCCCATCTGGTGGAGAAAGCGGCCGGTTTCTGCGGCCTCGAGGTCCTTACCGATGCCACGGACCCTTCGATATTTCTCGTGCTCACCCGCTGGACGGACGAAGAGTCCTTCCGCGTCTGGCACCGCAGCGAGGCTCACCACGAGTCTCACCAGCTGATCCCCCAGGGGTTGAAACTCGATCCTGCATTCACGTCCGTGACTGTAGGAGATAGCCTCGAAGATCCCTCCTGCGGCCAGAATCTCCACGATGCCATGGCAGTCCAGTCGGCGGCGCTCTCCGATTGGTTGATGGAATCCGATGCCGTGTTTGCCTTGCTCTTGGCGCCCGACGGTACGATTCGCGGACGCAATCGGGCCGCCCGTCAAATCTTCCCTGCGGATCCAGCCCGGAACCTGGACTCAAACCTCTGGGATTACCTCTTATGTTCGGATGTCCGGCCGCTGCGGGAATGGTTTTCAGGGAAATCCGGCAATTACGGTGGCTGCATCCTTTTGAATTTGTCGGCTGCAGGGCAGAATCCGATTACGCTGGAAGTGGGTCTGGTGCGCTGTGGCCGGGACATTGTCCTGCTGGGGACTCATGAACGCCGCCACGATTCCAGGCTTCAGACCGAGGTCCTCAAACTGACCAACGATTTGTCGCTTATGGTGCGGGAGTCGGTGCGGAAGAACCGGCAACTCATGGAGGCAAATCAGACCATCGAACGCCTGGCCCGCACCGATACGCTCACCGGACTGGCCAATCGGCGGACGCTGGACGAGACCTTGCGGCACGAGATTGCTCGTGCGCAGCGGCAGGGCCAGGAGTTGAGCGCAGTCATGGCTGACCTGGACCACTTCAAGTCGGTCAA
>PLBD01000173.1 GCA_003135315.1 Acidobacteriaceae bacterium
CAGATCGTGATAGATCAGCGCGGGCGACTTGCTGTTCTCGGTGCGGGTCTTGATCTCGGCCCACAAATGTTTCAGGAAGCGAATGTCGGCGCGAAGATCTTCTTCCTTGATGTTGACTGCGGCCGTGCGCACGATGAAGCCGCCCAGCCCGTTCTCGCGCTCGCTGGTGACGATGCGCTTCAGGCGCTGGCGCTCCTCGTCGGACGCGATCTTGCGCGACACGCCGACATGATTCACGGTCGGCATGTACACCAGGAACCGGCCCGGCAGCGCGATGTGGCTGGTGATGCGCGCGCCCTTCTTGCCGATGGGCTCCTTGGCAATCTGGATCAGCACTTCCTGCCCTTCCTTCAGCAGGTCGGTGATGAGCGGCTGGTTGCGATTGGTGTTGGGACGGCTGCGCATGTTGCGGCGCGAACCGCCCTGGCGGCCGCGATCGCGATTGTCGCGACGCCCGTAGCCGGGACGCTGCACATTGCGCTGCTGGTATCCGGCGGTGGGAGCAGCGGCACGCAGCTCGGCATGATCGTTGACTTCCTCTTCCTCACCGTTCTCTTCTACTGCCTCTTCTTCTTCCACCGCAGGGTAAATCTTTTCCCCGCGCATCTCCGCCGCCACCACTTCATCCTCGTCGACGTCGGCGATCTTGGGCACCCAGCGTCCGGAGTAGCCGTTCGCGGCATCCAGAGTTTCTTCCTCCAGCACCAGTTCTTCATCGCCCGCGATCTCGCGCATCGCGGTCACATCGTCGGGCACCGCCTGGAATTCCATTTCCTCGTCTTCCAGGACCTCGTGCTCCAGGGTGAGTCCCGCGGGTGCGACGGACGGCGCGGCGTTCTGCTCCGGGTTAAGCAACTCGTAGTTGCCGGCTGGCGTATCCACTTCGTGCTCGGCTGGCGGCTCAGCCTCAGGCTGTCGTTCCGCGTGAACATGCTGCGCTTCCGCCGCGGCCGATTGCGCCGCCTCGTGATGCGAAGTCTGTTCCTGCTGAGGAACACTGACTTCAGTCGATGTAGCTTCGTTCGTGTGAGCTGCTTGAGTTGCGTCTTCACCAACGGCAGCGTCGGACGCTTGCAGTTCAGCAATCGGATGCTCCTCGGCCTGCGGAGCCGCGTGCTCTTCTTCGTGATGCTCTGCCACGGGCGCAGCAGCTTCCGCATTCGCCGACTTGCGGCGCCAGCCCCACCGCCGTCTTGAGCGCGGCTGTTCTTCCTCGCTCGCAGTAACAGCTTCGACCGGCTCGGACTCAACAGCCGACGTCGCTTCCATTTGCTCCGGCTCGGCTACGGAATAGCCCTCATCAAGGTGGGTTGACTCTTCCTGGATCTCCTCGGCAACCTGGACCTCGGTCTCAGCTGTCGTGGGCGCAAAGTCTTCAACGGAAGTGGCAACCTCGTGCGCGCTCAGAGCTTCCGGCTCGGCCGCAGCCTGAGGCAAGTTGCGGTACTTGGAAATCGATTCTCCCGGCAGGATGATCGGCGTGTATCCAGCGGGCGGTCCGTAGCTGGGNNGACGGCGACGGCGTCCACGCCAACGGCGCGCACCGTCAGCGTCCTCGGCAGTGGATTCGCCTTCCTCAGTCTGCTCCGGTGCGGAAGCGGAAACATCTTCTGCGAAAGTCTCCTCGTCGTCGTCGGTCTCAGCCTCAACGATTTCGTTCCGGCCTTCGACTGGTTGCGCTTCCTGCATCGGCTGCGCCTTGCTCAAATCGATGGCGCCGCGCGGAGCCGGAATCTCGCCGAACTCCTCGTCCTCTTCCTCGTCGCCCGAAAGCTCCAGGAAGTCGGAGACGTAGAGGAACGCGTCGCGCTCCAGGCCGATATCGACAAATGCGGACTGCATGCCGGGAAGCACGCGCGTGACCCGGCCTTTGTAAATCGAGCCGGCTAAGGTGTATTCGTTTTCCCGCTCGAAGAAAACTTCGGCGAGCTGATCGTCCTCCATCAGCGCCACTTTGGTTTCGTGTGGCGTAGAGGACACGTACAGTTCTTTGTTCATGGATGCTCCGGTGACCGGACGCAAGTGGAGGGACAGGAATACCGTACGGAGGCTAGGCTAAGGACACACCAGGACTTTCGTCCGGATGCGAACCTGACCTGATTCGAAACCCAATAGTTTGAGGAATCTTAAGCACCGTATAAAGCCCGTCGCGCTGGGTTTGTGGCGTCACACCCGGCATTCCGCCGGGGGGCCGTTTCCCGCCCCGAACAACGTGCCCTGCAATCCTGTCCGGCCTGTATTCTTGCGGCCGTCTATGCCCTCGTACGTGAGGGCTGTCGTAATCTTTTGTCATCCTTCGGAAACCAGAGTCGTCACTGCTATGGTTTCCCGGCGGATGCAACCGGCTGTTTTCTGCTCGCGCCCGATGGCGCATCGACTGCCAATCTCGGTGACCGTCAGTTCACAAACCGGCGCATACGAATGTTCATCACAATACCCAGCGCCAGAAACATGAACAGTACTGAAGATCCCCCGTAACTCATTAGTGGCAAGGGAATACCCGTGACCGGCATGAAGCCAACCACCATTCCTACATTGACCAGGAGGTGGAATGCGAGAACCGCAACCACACCCATGACCACGAAGGCTCCAGCCCGGTCGGGGGCCGTCTGAGCGTTCTGAATCAGACGCATCAGCACGATAAAGTATAGCAGGAGTACGCCCATCGCGCCTATGAATCCGTGCTCCTCAGCGAACGCCGCAAAGATGAAGTCGGTGTGCGGCACCGGCAAAAACTGCCCTTGCGTCTGACTTCCGTGCGCCGTTCCCTTGCCGAAGATGCCGCCCGAACCCACCGCGACCAGCGATTGAATCACCTGATAGCCGTGGCCTTGAGCGTCGGCTTCCGGCTGCATGAAGCTGGTCAGGCGGTCGCGCTGATACGGTTTGAGCACGTGCCACGCCACCGGCGCCAGCAGCGCTCCGATCACGAGTATGACCACCGCGTGCTTGGCTTTCATTCCGCCCAGGAACAATCCCATGATAGCGATCGGCAGGTAGGTCAGCGCGGTTCCCAGGTCGGGCTGCACCAGCACCATCAGCATGGGAATCCCGACTAGTGCCCCTGCCTTAACAATGTCCTGGGCGCTGCACTCCGACTTCGTGTCGGCGAAGTATTTCGCCATTGCAAGGATGAGGACCAGCTTCACCCACTCCGACGGCTGGAAGTGGAAGGAACCGATCTGCACCCACCGCCGCGCTCCCAGAGATTTGTGGCCGAAAAGCGCCACCGCCAGCAGGGAAGCGATAGCGATTAGATACATCATCGGCACCCGCTCCAGCAGCGCCTGGTAATTGAGCACGCTCACGATGAACATGAGCGTCACTCCGCCCAGGATCCAGTAAATCTGCTTCAGGTGTACGCCGGCGAACTTCGTGTTGAGCGTCGCGCTGTAGATCTCGACGACTCCCAGGGCGCAGATGAGCAGTACCAGCACCAGCAGCACCCAGTCGAAGTCGCGGAAGGAGACGTAGCGGCTCACGGCTGTCTCCGGGGAAGAGCTACCGCCGGAGGTGCGATCGGCGCACCCGCGTTCTTCTTTGCTGGAGCCTGCTGGGCGGGCTGTCCGGCCGGTCTTAGGTCAGGCTTCGGTCCAGCGGGATCGGGTACGGCTGCAGCTTCGGGGTGTGCCATCTCGGCGTGCGACTCCGTAGCTTCCAGGTCGGCGGCGGGAATTGGCTTCTCGTCAGCCTCAACTCCCGGAGCTGCGCTCACTGGTTTGGCTGCGCCGTCTGCCGGAACTGAAAAGCGTCCGGCTTGCAGCTTGTCAGGATTTTTCGCATCGCCGTCGTGCCAGACAGCGGCAACTTCGGCCTGTTTGTTTCCCGGTGCAGCCTGGTTGGCTTTGGCGACGTTGGTCTGAACGCTGCGTTGCTTGGCAACATAGGCCGCAATGACTTTAGCTGCAACGCGCGCGGCCAGCGCTCCGTGCTCGCCGCCTTCAAACAGGCAGGCAACAACAATCTCCGGATTGCGCCGCGGCGTGACGCCCACAAACCAGCCGTTGTCCTTGTAGTCCCTCTTGCCTTCGGCGCCCAGCTTCTTCTTCAGATCGTTGGAAATGGTTTGCGCGCTGCCGGTCTTGCCGGCGAAATCGATGCCCGGCAAGTGAGCGCTGCCCGCCGTTCCCATCGGCGAGACCACGTTCGCCATGGCATCCGTGATGGTTGTCCAATTGTCCTCGTCGAGCGTGAACTTAACCCTGTCGTTGTAGGTGGAAACCTGCTTGAATCCTGCCGGGAACTGATCGGGAAAGGCCACGTGGGGATGCACCAGCACGCCGCCGCTGGTAATCGCGCCGAGGGCATGTGCCAGCTGGATCGGCGTCGTCGCCACCGCGCCTTGGCCGATGCCGACCGAAATCGTTTCGCCCGCGTACCACTTTTGCTTGAAGTTCCTGATCTTCCATTCTTCCGACGGCATCACTCCCGAAACTTCCTGCGGCAGGTCGATGCCGGTCTTCTGCCCCAGTCCCAGCATTGTGGCGTACTTCGCAATCTTTCCGATGCCCAGCTTTTCTGCGAGCGTGTAGAAATACGAATCGCACGACTGGTAGATTGCCTTGCTGATGCCGACACTGCCGTGCGAGCCGTGGTTGGCCGCGATCCAGCATTTGAAGAACCGCCCATAGAACGTCTTGCCGCCGCCGCAGTTGACAATGAGGTTTTGCGCGATATTCTCTTGCAGACCCGCGGTCGCCATGATGATCTTAAAGACCGAGCCCGGCGCAAGCTGGGCCTGGATTGCCTTGTTGAGCAGCGGCTTGCCAGGGTCGGTCATCAGCGCATTCCATTCGTCGCGTGAGATGCGCACGGCGAACTCGTTGGGATCGAATGCCGGGCGGCTGACCATCGCCAGGATTTCGCCGTTGCGCGGGTCCATGGCAACGATTGCGCCCGGTTTTCCCTCCAGCGCCTCTTCCGCGGCAATCTGCAAATCCAGATCGATGGTGAGCTTCAGTTGCTTGCCCGGAACCGCCTGCACATCGCTGAGCGTACCCACTTCCTTGCCGCGGCTGTTCACCAGCACCTGGCGCGAGCCGTTCTTGCCCATCAGCACATCGTTGTAGTACTGCTCGACGCCCGACATGCCCACAATGTCGCCGGGGTTGTACAGCTCCCACTGCGGCTGGGTCAGCATGTCTTCGCTGACCTGGCCGACATAGCCGATCACGTGCGCCATGAATCCGTTCTTGGGATACAGGCGCCGGTGCACGGTGATGGTGTCGAGCTCGGGCAACTCGGCGCGATGCGATTCAATGAAGGCCAGCTCGTCCGGCGTGATGTCGTCTTTCAGGAACAGCGGCTGATAGCCCGGGACCGCAGCCATGCGCTTCAGGCGGGCGCGCAACTCGTCGGGCGGCATGTGCAGGCCGGCTGCGATCTTGTCGGCATCGGCGTCCAGGTCGCGCTTCTGATCGCGCAGCAGCAGCACCGAAAACGACGGATAGTTGTCGACGATGATGCGGCCTTCGCGATCCAGGATTTTGCCGCGCGGCGCCAGGATGGGGACCTGCTTGACTCGGTTCTGCTCAGCCAGGGTGTTGTAGTAATCGCTGCGCGCCACTTGCAGGCGCCACAGCCCGAAGGCAAGCACCAGAAAAACTCCCAGCAGGACGTATTGCACTGCGGTGAGGCGGAGCTGAGAGACTTTTTCCTCGCGACCTAACATCAACTACATCTTTCCCAGGTCTTGCTATGAAACGATGTTGACATCGATAGTGTCATATTGCCGCCACAGAGTGACGACCAGAGTTCCCTTGTATTGTAGCGTCATTCCGGGCCGGGAAGCGGGGAGAAAGGAACAGAGTGCATCAGCCACCGCAGTATTCGTTGGGGCGGATCTTCATATTCTTACTTCTGTTTGAACCTGTCCAGGAACTTGTAGACGAAGATCCCGATCGTCGCATTAGCCAGCGCCGAGATCGCCATATGGCTCCAACTCCATTGCAGTCCCTGGCGCAGCAGGTAATGTGCCACACCGTAGTACACGCCTTGATGGAGACCGAAAAAGCCAAACGTAATCAGGAAGCGCGAGCCCGGATTGTCGACGTCGATCTTCACTCCCAGCGACGATGCCAGATATCCGATGATGGTCAGGGCAATGCCGTACATCCCTAGATAATGGCTTGGCCCTGCGAACAAGTCCTGCATGAGCCCGATTACGCAGCCGGTGAGGCATCCGGTGATCGGGTTGCGCCGCGCCGTCGCGAAGAAGATCGTGACCATGAAGGGCAGATCGACGATCGGCAGGAAGCGGACCTTCACTGGGATGAAGATCTGGATCAGCACCGCGACCAGCGGGATGAAGATGATTGCTGCCCAGCTGAATTCGTAAACCGAGACCTGCTCCCGGGACGTAAGGCTTCCGCGAAATGGCATTACTCGCGTGCTCATGGCTGCGGCGGCGCTCCTGCGGGAGAAGTCGAAGGTTGCTCTGGAGGCGCGCTGGGCGCCGCCTCCGGAGCGGGCTTGACGCGCTTGGGCGCGGGAGTGGAGGCTGCCCCATTACTCTGTACGCCGGCTTCGCCCGGTTGCGCAGTCGCGGCTGTTCCCGCGGCACGGCCGTTCGCCGGACTTGTTGCCTTGGGTTTCGCCGTCCCGTTCGTTTCGGCAGCTGCGCCGGGCGAAATTGTGTGAGGAGTGGCCGCCGCTCCGGCCGGCTTATTAGGAATCGTCGTCGCCCCAACGCCCGGCTTGCTTCCAGGTCCTGCTGTTGCGGGATGAGCGGCAGTGCCCGCTCCCGTTCCCGTCGGAGCGGTTCCGGAAGCAGCAGCGCCTTCTGGCTTGGCATTGCCGGCGGCATCAACTTCCGTCTTGGTAGGGACCGAGGGCAAGCGCTCGGCGAGAATGTCGGACGCGCGCAGGGGGCCAAGGTCTTTGGNNTTGGGGAAGATGCGATCGCCGCCGCTGGTCACGACCTCTTCGCCGGGCACGACTTTCTCGTCGCTCATGATGTATTGCAGCGTGGTCGCGCCGCTGGGCGAGCCCTTCAGGATGCCTTGCAGCCGCGAGTCCTTCAGCGCCGCGCCCACGCCGCTGAACTGGTCGTTGAT
>PLBD01000606.1 GCA_003135315.1 Acidobacteriaceae bacterium
ACACCATGGGCGGCCTGTGGGTTGACTTCGATCAGCGGACCAACATCGAAGGCCTGTACGCCGCCGGCGAGTGCGACTATTCGATTCACGGCGCCAACCGGCTGGGCGCGAATTCGCTGCTGTCCTGCATCTATGGCGGATTCGTGGCCGGGCCGCACTCGGTCAAGTACGCGCACGGAGTGATCAAGGGCGGAAAACATCCCGGCCAGCACGTCTTCGACTCGGAGCGCAAGCGGCAGGAAGAGATCAATGCGCGGCTCATCAGCAATGACGGCACCGAGAATCCGTTCCTGCTGTGGCGCGAACTCGGCGACACCATGACCAAGAACGTCACGGTTATCCGCTACAACAAGAATATCCGCGAGACCGACGAGAAGCTGGTGGAACTGCTGGAGCGATATCGCCACGTGAACTTGAGCGACAAGTCGATGTGGGCGAACACGTCGTTCGTCTTCGCGCGGCAGCTCTACAATATGCTGCAACTGGCGCGCGTGATTACCCAGGGCGCCGGCATGCGGGACGAATCGCGCGGCGCGCACTATAAACCTGACTTCCCGGAGCGCGACGACGCCAACTGGTTGAAGACGACGAAGGCGTATTTCGCGGCGGATGCGGACGAGCCGCGCTTCGAGTTCGAGCCGGTGGATACGTCGCTGATCAAGCCTCGGCCAAGAAGGTACGACGCGGCGACGTAAGAACAGTTTCAAGTTTCAAGTTTCGAGTTTCAAGCAGTCTAAAAGCTAAAGGCTGAGAGCTAAGGGCGAAGAGCGAAGAGCGAAAAGCGAAGAGCAAGTAGCGTAAAAGCGACAATGGCAAACTCTAAAACCGTACTCATAAAGATCAAACGGCAAGACACTCCCGAGTCGAAGCCGTACTGGGAAGAATTCGAGCTACAACATCGTCCCGGGATGAACGTCACCTCGGCCCTGATGGACATCGCGGCCAAACCGGTGACACGCCAGGGCAAGGCCACCACGCCGGTGACCTACGATTCCAATTGCCTGGAAGAAGTGTGCGGCTCGTGCGCCATGATCATCAACGGCAATGCCAAGATGGCATGCTCGGCGCTGATCGATCACCTGAAACAGCCGATCACGCTGGAACCGTTTTCCAAGTTCCCCATTGTGCGCGACCTGGCGGTCGATCGCAGCGTGCTCTTCGAGAACCTGAAGAAGGTTAAGGCCTGGGTGCCGATGGACGGCACCTACGACCTCGGCTCGGGCCTACGCCAGTCGGCGCTGGAGCAGGAGGAGGCCTATCCGCTGTCGCGCTGCATCTCCTGCTGCTGCTGCATGGAAGCCTGCCCGCAGTTCAACGAAAAGACCGGCTTCGTAGGCGCGGCCACCATCTCGCAGGCGCGTCTCTTCAACTCCCATCCTACCGGCAAGGGCCTGAAAATCGACCGACTTCAGGCGCTGATGGGCGATGGCGGCATCCAGGAATGTGGCTATGCGCAGAACTGCGTTGAGGTGTGCCCTAAGGACATCCCGCTGACCAAGTCCATCGCCGATGTCGGCGGTCAGGTGATGTGGCAGGCCATCAAGGATTTCTTCCGGACGTAAGGGCCTCAGCAATTACGGGCGGGAAAACATCTCAATCAGGGTTGCGGAAACCGCGGCAGCGGTCTGCGGCGATACCGCTCCCAGTCTTCGCACCAGCCGGTGGTGAGGCACGGCGCGGAGATGATCCAGCGCCACCTGGCCGTGTTTGCCCTTAAACGACACGCTCACGCGCATAGGAAACGGCCGCACGGTGGTTGTCATCGGGGCGACGATGACGGTTTGCAAGTGCCGGTTCATTTCGTCGGGTGAAACGACAAGACATGGGCGGGTCTTGCGAATTTCGGCCCCAATCGTAGGATCGAGCGCCACCAGCCATACCTCCTCGAGTCGAGGTGGGCGTGCGCTTACCACGTCCATTCCTCACGATCGAAATCGTCGTCCAAAACCGATTCCAGCAGGAGGTTGCCGGCAGATGCCGGGGTTGCGCGCCGGAGGGCTTCCTCCCAACCCTGTCGTGGCTTGTGTTGCGAGGATATGATCAAGCTGTCGTCGTGGACCCGCAGCTCGACCGTGTCGCCCAACCGGCATTGCTCAATGATGGGCTTGGGGATGCGGATGCCGCGTGAATTGCCGATTCGTACCAGTTCCGTTTTCATCGCAATTGGTAATTACATTGTAAGCACATGCGGCGCGAATCTCAACTCCTGCGGCTGCGGGGAAGAACGTTTGTGAAGGCATCTTACAACGGCGATCGTCCTGCCTCGTTTACAATCCAAGCGTAGCTCATTCTTCCCGGGGGCCTCCCATCAGCCTGATGCCGACTGCACGCCGACTCACTCTTTTCCTGCTTTTGTCTGTCGCCATTGCTTCGGCACAAGGCGCGCAATCCGCGCCGCCAGCGGCTTCTGCCACGCCCCAGGCTACCGGCAACGCCCTCGCTATCCACAACGCGGCGATCATCATCGACACCCATGCCGACACGCCGGGCCGCTTCGTGGACGAGAACTTCGATCTGGCACAGGACGCGGGCACGGGGTATCTGGATTTCAGCAAGATCAAGGCCGGCAACCTGGGCGCTGAGTTCTTCTCCATCTGGGTGAATCCCTGGACCTTCAAGGGACACGAAGCCAAGCGCGCGCTGGACATGATCGACTCGGTCCACGAGCAGGCGCGCCGCCATCCCGACCAGATGATGATGGCGTACGGCACGCATGACATTCTGGTCGCGCATCGCGAACACAAGCTGGCCGCATTGCTGGGCGTGGAAGGGGGCCATGCAATCGAGGGCGACATCCGCATCCTGCGCGACTATTACCGTCTGGGCGTGCGCTACATGACGCTCACGTGGTCGAACACTAACGATATAGGCGACTCCAGCGGCGACATGAGCGACAAGAACATTCAGCATCACGGCGGGCTGACGCCGTTTGGGCGTGAGGTTGTGACTGAGATGAACCGGATGGGCATGATGGTCGACATTTCGCACGTTGCCGACTCCACGTTCTACCAGGCGCTGGAGCTGAGCAAGGCGCCCGTCATCGCCTCACATTCGTCATCGCGTGCCCTGACCAGCGCGCCCCGCAACATGACCGACGACATGTTGCGCGCCCTGGCAAAGAAGAACGGCGTGGCGCAAGTCAACTACTACTGCGCGTTCGTTTCGCAGAAGTATCTTGATACTGCGAAGCAACTGGGAGCGCAGCACGATCCCGATTACGAGAAGGTCCAGGAGCTGTTCGTCAAGCCGCAGACACCGGAGGTCGCGAAGGAATTAGCCGACGCCAAGGCGCGGCTTGCGCCTAAATTGCCTCGTCCGCCCTTGAGTGACTTGATTGATCATATCGACCACATGGTCAAGGTTGCGGGAGTGGACCATGTCGGGCTGGGCTCGGACTTCGACGGCATCGATTGCTCGCCACAAGGGATGGACTCCGCAGCCGACTTGCCGAAGATCACCGAAGCGCTCTACCAGCGCGGATACAAAGCCGAGGACCTTGATAAGATTCTTGGTGGCAATCTGCTGCGCGTGTTTGGTGAGGTGGAGAAAGTTTCGCGGCAGATGCAAAAAAGCAGTGACTAGTGGCCAGTGGTCAGTGGCTAGCAGGAGCGAGACATCAATCGGTCGAGCAACGCCGCGTTCTTGCGCCTTACTAGCCACTAACCACTGGTCACCAGCCACTGGTTTTAGGAGGAATCATGAATAAGCTATTGATCACAGTTCTATGTCTCGGCAGCTTCGCGATGGCCCAGACAAGCGGCACAACCCCGCAGCAGCACCAAAAGGGATCTGAGCCTACGGCCGAGATCGAGACGAGCGCCGGTACCATCCACTGCACGCTTTTTCCGGATAAGGCGCCCATTGGCGTTTCCAACTTCATTGGCTTGGCGACGGGCACCAAGGAGTGGAAAGATCCGAAGACCGGACAGATGATGAAGGGTGTGCCGCTCTATAACGGCACCATCTTCCATCGCGTGATTCCCGACTTCATGATTCAGGGTGGCGATCCGATCGGCACCGGCACCGGCGATCCGGGATACAAATTCAAGAACGAGGTCAGCCCGGGTCTCACCTTCGATCAGGCGGGACGCCTGGCCTATGCCAACGCCGGACCTGACACGAACGGCTCGCAGTTTTTCATCACGGAAGTTCCGACCCAGTATCTGGACGGCAAGTACACCATCTTCGGCCAGTGCCAGGACATCGACGTGGTGAAGAAGATTGCCCGCCTGGCAAGCGATCCCCGTACGAATCGTCCGTACGATCCGCCGAAGATCATTCGCATCAAGATTACCGAACCGCGCCGGCCCGTGGCAGCGCCAGCCGCGAAGAGCACGCCAAGTCAGTAGGTAATTTCTGCCTAGTAGGGCGGGAATTTCTGACACCATGCCTGCAGCGGACGCAGATCACGCATGGAAGTGAGGTGCGTCACAGCCCATAGGTGCAGCCTCGGACACAATGGCAGCAGGGAAGGGTGCCGAAGGCGTACCTGCAAGAGGAGCCGAGAATGTCCGAAGACAAGCGCGATGTGCTGGAAGTGTTGCGTTACGAGCTGAATTTCCTGGAACAGGGCGGCTACGGAAACTGGTATAGCACACCCTGGGGGCCAGCTTCCGTCTTCCAGGACTCCCTGACCTGTCCCAACCACGGGGACCCAACCCGTCCTCATGCCTGCCATGAGTGCCTGCTCTACGACTTTGTGCCTGAGGAGTATCGCACCGACGACGTGCCGTGCCATCACATTCCGCTGAACCGCCACGGCATAACCGTGGGCACCCCTGGTCAGACGGAAGAGGAACTGCGCGAAAACGTGAAGCACTGGCTGAAGCGCACCATTGCCAGGATCGAAGAGGACCGCGCGAAGCAAGCCAAGCAAGCCGTCTAATCGGCTTGGGAGCGTATCAGAGCAGTGTTTCTGTTCTGATGTCTTCCCATTTCGAAACCAGCGAGCAAGTTATGCCTCCGGGTGGAGTCGAGATGCGCCCGTTTGCAGGTAAAATTCCACGGTACCCTTGCACTCTGTGGAGAGTTCTGCATGAAACGAAGTTTTTCCTCCCTCAGCCCTCAGCAGGCATTGCATGCCGCTATTTCCATCGAGAAACGAAATGCCGAGATCTATCATCGTTTCGCGGAAATGTTCACCGAGTTTGGCGACGAGGAATCGCTGGAGATCGGCGCCATCTTCTGGGAGATGGCGATTGAAGAACGAGGTCATCACGCGCTGCTGCAACAGAAGTATGCGGAGCAGTATGGCAAGTCGAGTAGCCCTTTGACCGAGGACGACCTGGTTGAGCTGATTGAAGTGCCGAGACTGGAGAACGGTGACGTCTTCGGAGCTGCCAACGACGCGATGACGTCGCGCGGGCGGGCGCTGCAGGTGGCGCTGTGCGCGGAGCTCAGCGCGCAGGACTTTTACAGGAAGCTGGCGGAACAAACTCCCACGGGACCGCTGCGGCAGATTTATTACGAGCTGGCCCAGATGGAAGATGGACACGTTGCCCATCTGGAGGCAAAACTAACGCAGGATAGCGCCGGGACCTCCAGGTTGCAATGAGACGTTAGCGCGGATTCCTGAAGATATTCGGCCATCGGCCACAGAATGTCGCCGATCCGGAAATGTTTACCGCTGCTGCCGGCGTGACGCAGCGATAAAAGCAAAAGGCGCGCTACGAGAGCGCGCCTTTTGAAACAACGAGAAGCGGTTGAGTTAGTTAGGATCCGCCACCATGGCCGGATACAGGTTGTTGGCCTGGTAGGTACCGATTCCGGTCACCAGATCATAGCCGGCTATCGCGGTGCACTGCGAGCCGCAGCTACCGTTGCTTCCCGACGTGATGTCGTGGAAGTCAGTGGCGTAGGTGCTGGAATTGTAGTACAGGGTGTAGAGGTCCTGGAGTGCCTGACTCAGAGTGGTACCGCCCTTCGCCACACGTTCCGAGTTCACCAGGGTGAAGAACGCGCCCCAATCCGGGGTCGCCACGCTGGTGCCGCCCACCTGAACCCATCCGTTATAGCTATAAGTGTCGTAGACGGGAACTCCGGTGCCGGGATTGGCGTCGGAGGCAATGTCCGGTACGCAGCGGTAAGTGGTCGACCACTCGGAGCAGGCCGGGTTCTGCCAAGACGGCTGCGACTCGTAGCCGCTGACGCCGCCGCCGCTGCCGTTCCATGCAGTCTCTTTGCCATAATTCAGCTCAAGAGGATTGGGCAGAGGAGTAGAGCTGGCCAAGGCCAAGGTCGTACCACCCGCAGCCACCACGCAAGGTGAAGCCGAAGGATAGATGACTCCGTGTCCGCCATCGCCGGTGGCGGCGACAAAGGTCACAGGCTGGCCGAGGGAGTTGGTGATGTTGCAGAAGTAACTGTCAGAGCCCTGCTCCCCACTGAACTCGCCACCGCCCCAGCTCATGGAAACCACGGAAGCGTTATAAGGCGATTGGGTAGCCGTTGCTACTGCAGTCAGCAGATCGGTAAAGCTGTTGCTGGCGGCTTCCACCAGGACAATGTTGGCTTGCGGCGCGAGAGCGCAGGCTTGTTCGACGTCCAGCGATTCCTCAAGATCCCAGCCTTGCCCCTTAATTGTGGCTTGGTTCACCACGGTAAGGTTGCAGGGCCCCTTGTGGAAATAACTGGCATAGGCTGCCAGGTCGGATGTGATGTTGGGGTCTTCGTAGGCGTCCACGATGGCAATCGTCACGCCCGCACCGGCGTTGGCAATTTGATTGAAGCCGTAAGCGGCCCGGAACTCCACCGGCAGAATGCCGCTAGGTTTATTGCCACTTTGGACATTAGCAACCACAACATTCGTGTGAGCAAATCCTTTGGGAGCGTAAGGCGCTTGCCCCATCAGGGGAAGCGTCACGGCAAGTAGGGCTAACATGCCGATACACAGAACAGAGAGCTTCTTCATGTAACCATCCTTTTGCTGTTTGGGTAATGGTTCGCGACCAACGCCCCGCCGGCGGAGGTGCTACTGGCTATAAGCATGAAAGAACTGATTCCGAATGTCAATGTCACGGGACATTCTTTTCGTTGCGCTAGCGCAATTAATCCGGTTCGCAGCTCAAAAACAATAAAAAGCCGGAATGAGCGGGCGATCCAGGCGCAAACCTGCTTTTAGCCTCTACTTGAGATAGTAGAAAGACGTCCCACTATTTGACTAATAACGCCTGCTTGCCGGCGGCTGCGGGCAGAGTCGAAGCGTCCCGCCCTTAATGCATCATCGTCAGGTGTTCCAGAAGTGGTCCCAGTGCCAAGGCGGGAAAATAGCTGAGTGCGGAGACAATCAGCGCCGTCGAGGTCAGCAGGACAGCAAACGACAGTGAGGTTGTGGGCAGCGTGCCGGCGCTTTCCGGAGCGGGCTGTTGGGCTGCGAACATGCCCGCCAATCCCAGCGCTGGAATCGCTAACCCGAACCTGCCGACCATCATCGTGACCGCGGTTGTCAGATTGTAGAAAAAGTTGTTGGCGTTGAGTCCGGCAAAGTTCTGCCCGTTGTTCGCGTTGGCCGAGGCGTAGGCGAAAAGAATCTCGGTAAAGCCGTGGGGGCCGGTGTTGGTGACAAGTCCAGCGAGACCCGCGCGCGTCAACACCGCCAGCGCAGTAAACAACAGGATGGAAAGCGAACTGGCAAGGATATACAGCAGGATCATCTTGCTTTCTGGCGCGCGAATTTTCTTGCCCAGAAATGCCGGAGTGCGCCCGATCATCAGCCCGGCGAGGAACAACGCGACCAGCGCGATCATGATGATGCTATAGAGCCCGGTTCCCAATCCGCCAAAGACGATTTCTCCCAGCAGCATATTCACCAGCGTCACCATGCCGCCGATCGGCGTGTAGCTGTCATGCATGGAGTTGTAGGAACCAGTCGCGCCATTGGATGTCGTCACTGCGGTCAACACGGACGAGGTTATGCCAAATCTGACCTCTTTTCCTTCCATGTTGCCACCGGCTTGAGCGGCGCCGGCCTGGGTGTTCAGCGAGCGCGAAAGCAGCGGGTTGCCGTGCTGCTCGGCCCAGCCGCAGATCAGCAGGCCAACGACAAACAGGAAAACCATCACCTGGTAGATAAGCCAGCCATGGCGCGGACGTCCGATCATCAATCCGTAGGTATGGGTGAAGGCAGCCGGGAGAAGCGCGATGGCCAGCATCTCAATGAAGTTGGCCAGCGGGGTCGGGTTCTCGTAAGGATGGGCGCCATTCGCATTGAAGAAGCCGCCGCCGTTCGTGCCCAGGTTCTTGATGATCTCAAGAGCGGCCACTGGTCCTTGCGCGATGGTTTGCCGCGTGCCTTCCAGTCCCTCCGCTCCCGTGTAGGGATGGAAGTTCATCGGCACGCCTTGCCACACTAGAAGCAGAGCGCCCACGATGGACAGCGGCAGCAGCACCCAAAGGATGGAGCGGACAAGGTCGACCCAGAAGTTACCGATGGTTTCGGCGCGATCGCGCGCCAGTCCGCGGACGAATGCGACGCCCACCGCCAGGCCCGCTGCGCCAGCCAGGAAGTTTTGTACGGTCAGGCCTACGACCTGGCTGAAGTAACTCAGGGTGGTTTCTCCTCCATAGGCTTGCCAGGTGCTGGTGGTGGAGAAACTGACGGCGGTGTTCATCGCCAGATCCGGCGTCATGGGCGTGGTCATGCAGGAGGAAAAGAACCAGGGAAGAAACCGTTGCAGACGCAGGATGGCGTACAGGAGCAGCGTACCGGCCATACCGAACACAACAAATGCGCCGGCGTACTCCTTCCAGCACATCTCTACCTTTGGCTTCACGCCGGTCAGCCGGTAGAGAAGGCGCTCCACCGGGCATAACAAAGGATCGAGGAGGGTGGGCTCGCCGGTGAAGACGCGTGCCATGTAGCGTCCCACGGGCTTGACCAGCAGCGTCACCGTGAGCAGGAAGGCGGCATACTGCACGAGGGCGCTCATCGGCGCGCTTTCCGGCGTCTGGAGGACAAACGAAGCATCTACCTCATTTGACTACCGGCTTTATAAGTTTTTTGTAAAAAGGTCGTAAGGCGTGTGCAAGGGGGAGTCACTTAGTCGTGAGGCTCTAACCCAGCCAGCAAAGATACCCACCCAGGCAGTTTCGTCACCACGTTACGAGAGAAGAAGGTTCGCGGAAGCCGGCGAAACACAGTCGACTTCCGCGCCGAGGAAAAGCCTAAGGGAATACGGCAAACACAACTCCATAGCCGTAGGCTCCGCCTTGATTGGTAGTGCCGTAGAGCCGGTTACCAAACATCACCAGGTTACTGTAGGAGTACAAACCATCCGTTCCACCGGTGAAGCTGTAAAGCTGCGTATAGGTCCAGGTTCCCCCTCCCGGCACGAGCTCATAGACCGTGCCGGCGCTGTCCTGGCCGTCGCAGTGCGTCGTGGCGTACAGGGTGCCGGAGGAAGACAACATCAAATTGCGAAAGGTGCCAGAAATTCCCCAGCCTGCAAGGCTGTCAATTGCGGTGAAATTCCAGCCGCTTCCCGCCGGAGTGAGTTCGAAGATGGAACCTCCGCCCTGGCTCCCGCCTTCGGTTGCCGCACCGTAGAAGTCGCCGAGGCCGTCGGCAATCAGTCCGGCGTAGGGCACACCGCCGTCGTTCTGGTTCTGGAAGTTGTAGACAACGGTTTCGGCCCAGCCGTGGGCCTTGCTCAACTCAAAGACAGTTCCGTACCCGCCGGTACCACCGGCCGAAGTCGTACCCAGAACATCGCCGGCGGAGTCGAGGGTCACGCCTGCGTAGGGAACGGCGCCGTCCGTGCCCGTGCCGAAGCTATACAGTACCGTCTCCCGCACGATGGGGCCGGTCTGGCTGAGCATGAAGACCGCACCATTGCCGTTTGCGCCGCCGGCCGAGGTCGTGCCGTACAGATTGCCGGCATGGTCGAACACCAGGCCGCCGAGAGGCGCAGAGCCATCGCTGCCGGAACCGAAGTTGTGGAGAATCGCCTTGGTGTTATTGGTGATGCGGAAGACGGTTCCTCCGCCGTACGCGCCCCCGGCCGACGTGGTACCGTACAAGCGCCCCTGGGAATCCTCAATCAGAAAGCTCTGCGGACTGGAGCCGTCGGCGCCGCCCTGGAAGGCATAGACGGTCTGGAGGGTTCCTAGCGGCGAGATGCGGAAAACCGTGCCGCTGTTATAGGCTCCGCCCGCGCTGGTTGTGCCATACATGTAGCCGGCTGCACCCATCATCAAACCGTTGAGCGGGCTGGCGCCATCCGTGCCGCCGGTGAAATTGTGGACCACGTTGAACGTTTGTGCCTGCGTGCTCTGAACCAGAATGAAGCAGCACGCAAGGAGCAAAACAAAAGTGAAGGGCTTGGCGAGTGGGACTCGTCTGGCTTCCATAGGTTGTTCCTCCCAGTGTGAAAAGTGGTCAAGTCGGACAGCTTTGGGTTGCCGTATTTTGAGAGAGTGGATCGGGATTGTCAAGTTAAAAATGGCCGTATGGTGCCTTAATTTTGGCGAATTTAGGCACCACTATCATGCCATCGGCGGACGGATATTGCTTATGCTGACAACTGGCCACTGAATACTGTCTACTGCCCTCCCAGTATCTGGAAGAAGCGAATAATCGACTCGATGCCGCGATAGAAGTTGGGGATGTGGAACTTCTCATTCGGCGCGTGCAGATTGTCGTCAGGCAGGCCCATGCCCATCATGATGCTGGGAACATTCAGGTCCTTGTCGAACTGGGTGACAATTGGAATCGAGCCGCCGGAGCGGATGTAGACCGTGTCCTTCTTGAAGATCTCGTGCATAGCTTCGACCGCCGCGCGCGCGTACGGATTGTCGGTGTTCACCACGCAGGCCGGCCCTTTGCTGTGAATCTTGATGTTGATCTTGATGCCCTTCGGCGTGATCTTCNNCGCATCGAGACCTTGGCGGATGCGCGAGCAGGGATCACCGTCTTCGCGCCGGGAGCCTGGAAGCCTCCGATGATGCCGTGTACCTCCAGCGTGGGCCGCGCCCAGGTGCGATATAGCACGGAATAGCCGGGTTCGCCCGTCAGCACATCCGATCCCACTTCAGCCTTGCGATAGTCGTCTTCGTTGAACGGGAGACGCTCCCAGGCTTTCAGCTCGTCATCCGTCGGCTTCTGGACGGCGTCGTAGAATCCGGGGATCAGCACCTTGCCGCTTTCATCTTTCAGCTTGCTGATGATCTCGATGAGCCCGAAGATCGCATTGGGCGCGGCCCCGCCGTAGACGCCGGAATGCAGGTCGGTCTTCGCGCCCTGCGCTTCGATCTCGGTATAGACCAGCCCTCTCAGGCCGACGCACAGCGTGGGGAGATCGGGAGCAAACAGTTCGGTATCGGTCACCAGCGCAAAGTCGCACTTCAGCTTTCCCGACTTCGAGTTGGCCTTGACGAACTCCTCGATGCTCTCGCCGCCCACTTCTTCTTCGCCCTCGAAGAGCACGCGAACGTTGATGGGCAGCTTGCCGCCGCCGGCCTTAAACAGCGATTCGTACGCCTTTACCTGCATCCAGAGCTGGCCCTTGTCGTCCACCGCACCGCGCGCATAGATGTTGTCGTTGCGCTCAGTAGGCTCGAACGGCGGCGTGTTCCACTCGTCCAGCGGCTCGGCAGGCTGCACATCGAAGTGCGCGTAGCAGAGCGCGGTGGGCTTGCCCGCGGCATGCAGCCAATCGGCGTAAACCAGCGGATGTCCTTTCGTCTTGATGACCTCAACGTTCTCGAAGCCGATGCGCTTCAGATCGGCGGCCACAACTTCGGCGGCCTTGCGAACGTCGTCGTTGTGCTCTTCCGTGGTGCTGACGCTGGGAATGCGCAGCAGATCTTTCAGCTCCTCGACAAAGCGCTTCTGGTTTTCGCGGGCATAGGAAATGGCAGAGGAAACAGGCGCGGATGACATAGAAAAAACGACTCCTTTGGGATTAGGGCAATACCGACCGGCAAACATTGAAGTATATCCCAAGCCTGTGTTGAGGCTCCGAGCCAGCCAATGTAAATCCCAGATGAATTCCGTCCTACGGCTTTCGTTGCGCGATGTTTGATGATAGCTTCACCTTTGCCGATTAATCGGTCAGGAGATCACTGCTTTGCCCGCGACGGAAACCGGCAACAACATCATCTACGACCTCATTGTTGTCGGCAGCGGTCCGGCGGGACAAAAGGCCGCGATCTGCGCGGCCAAGCTGCGCAAGAAAGTCGCGGTTGTCGAGCGCAAGCGCACCATCGGCGGAGTCTGCGTTCACACCGGCACCATCCCCAGCAAGACCTTTCGCGAGGCCATCCTCTACCTTAGTGGCCTGCGGCAGCGCACGTTCTATGGCCGCGGCTATGCGCTGAAGGAAAACATCTGTATGCAAGACCTCGTTTTTCGTTCTGACGCCGTGATGGCGCGGGAGATCGAGGTCATCAAGGCGCAACTGCGCCGCAATCGGGTGACGGTCTACGAAGGCGACGCGCGCTTCCTCGACGCCCACAGCATGGAAGTTGCCAATGAAGAGGGCTACACACTTCTGCGCGGCAATAACTTCGTGATTGCGTGCGGCACGCGGCCCGCCCATACGGGGGACATTCCCATCGACGGCAAGCGCATCTTCGATTCCGACCAGGTCCATGAACTGGAAGATCTGCCCCGCGAGTTGATCGTTGTGGGCGCGGGCATCATCGGGCTGGAATATGCGTCCATGTTCGCCGCGCTGGGAGTGAAGGTCACGTTGCTGGATCAGCGTCCCACCGTGCTGGACTTCGTCGATCGCGAGATCGTCGAGAGCCTGTGCTTCCAGCTTCGCCAGCTCGGCACGGTGTTTCGCCTGGGCGAAAAAGTGGTGGAGGTGGGCTTTGACGAGGACCGAGACCGCGTCTTCGCCAAGCTGGAGAGCGGCAAGACGGTCCACGGCTCAGCGCTGCTCTACGCCGTGGGAAGACATGCCAATAGCGACCAGCTCAACCTGGATGCGATTGGCCTGGTCCCGGATGGGCGCGGCAAGCTGATTGTCGACGAAAATTTCCGCACTTCCATACCGCACATCTATGCCGCCGGTGATGTCATCGGCTTCCCTGCTCTTGCCAGTACTTCGATGGAGCAAGGAAGGCTCGCCAGTTGCCATATTTTCGGCATTGCCGGCAACATGCCGCCCAACCTGATTCCCTATGGCGTCTACACGATTCCCGAGATCTCGATGGTGGGAGCGACCGAAGAGCAGCTCACGAACGATAAGGTCCCGTACGAGACAGGGATTGCGCGCTACGCGGAGTTGGCAAAAGGACAGATGCTGGGCGACGATCAGGGCTTCCTGAAGCTGGTCTTCGATCCCACCAGCCTGAAGCTGCTGGGCGTGCACATCATCGGCGAGCGCGCCGCCGAGATCGTCCACATTGGACAGGCCATATTGGCGATGGGCGGGACGATTGAATATTTTCGCGATACCGTTTTCAACTATCCCACATTGGCGGAGGCCTACAAAGTGGCCGCCCTCGATGGCCTGAACAAGCTCTAGTAGCTCTGCGCTTACCCTGGGCCGGGTGGAGCACGCCTTGAGGCGTGCATGTTGCAGCCCCCAATTCGAAAGCGCTTTAGCGCCTGAGGTAAATCTACCCCTTCCGCGGTTGAAGGCGAGACACTTAAAGGATCTCAACTGCACGCCTGAAGGCATGCTCCACCCAAGATCACCTGACCATAATTTTAGACTGACCCGCTATTTCCCTTTTGCTGCGCTTGCATACTTCCCACGGCACACGGCATCATTCCTAAGCGCAAGCGAGGAGCGATGCCAAAAGACACTGTGGTTGACGTGGAAGGCAAGCACCTGAAGCTGTCGAACCTCGACAAGGTGCTCTATCCCGAAGCCGGATTCACCAAGGGCCAGGTGATCGACTATTACGTCCGCATCGCGCCCGTGCTGCTGCCGCATCTGCACGGCCGGCCGCTCACCATGAAGCGCTATCCCAACGGCGTGAACGGCATGTTTTTCTATGAGAAGAATTGCCCATCGCATCGCCCCGAATGGGTGAAGACGGCGCGCGTCTGGAGCGAGGGCAACAAACGCTGGATGGACTATTGCGTTTTCGAGGACTTGCCGACCCTGGTGTGGGCGGCCAACCTCGCCGACCTGGAGTTGCACACCAGCCTATCCATGGGCAAGGAGATCCTGCGGCCCACGGTCCTCGTCTTCGATCTCGATCCGGGCGCGCCCGCGAATATTGTGCAATGCTGCCAGGTGGGAGTGTGGGTGCGGGAGATTTTCGCAAGACTGAAGCTGGGGAGCTTTGCAAAAACTTCGGGATCGAAGGGCCTGCAAATTTATGTCCCGCTGAATACCGCCGTCACTTACGACCAGACAAAATCCTTTGCGCACGAGCTGGCACGGCTGCTGGAGCGGCAGCATCCGCAGCTTGTCGTCTCCGATATGAAGAAGGCGCTGCGCACGGGCAAGGTGCTGGTGGACTGGAGTCAGAATGACGATCACAAAACCACCGTCTGCGTGTATTCGTTGCGCGCCAAGGAACGGCCCACGGCTTCTACGCCGGTGAAATGGGAAGAGGTTGAGCAGTGCCTGGCCAAAGGAGATCCGAGTTCGCTGGTGTTCGAGGCGGCCGAAGTGCTGGAGCGAGCGAAGAAGTACGGTGACCTGTTTGCGCCGGTGCTGAAGTTGAAGCAGAAGATGCCCGCGCTGGAAGCGCTGCAAGGGATGGAGACCGGCGGTGCAGCCCAACCTTCAACAACGAAAGCGGGGCGCGAGCAGGCAACATCGCGTACCGCGATGGTCAAAACGAAGCGTCCAAGCGCGAAGAAGACGGCGTCGGCTCGGAAACGAAGATAAGGGTAGTGCGGTTAAAGCCGCGTTGATTTGCGGCAATTACGGACGGCCTGACGTGTCTGCGTGAGAACCGTGTCGCCGCTCTGCGGCTCAGATCAATTTTCCACGCTACCCGGCGCTTACGCGCCGGGCTAACTTTATGCCGCCGCTGCGCGGCTTAATTAACGCCGATCCAGGCGGTCTTCTCCCACCCTGAACATTCAAATCGAGTACTCCACGCAGACACCGAAGGCCGTTCGGAAAGAAAAAAAGGACTTATGACGACGCACCCGTTCGGCAAGCTCAGGGCAGGCTCTAAAGGTGCGCCCCTGCAAAGAGTTTGGTCGCGGATGTCTCCAAAGTCTTGGTCTTCACTCCGCGATACGCAGCGTTCGCGGTTCCACCACGCCGCAGGTTCCGGGCGCATCTTCGTCGGCATCGCGCGGCCCTTTAGGACCACCTTCACGCATCTTCGCGCTCATCTCCTCGATGACGATCTCCAGCATCGGCGTCGCGTCGAGATGAGCTTTCGGCGCCACCGCATAGTCGCGGCCCGCAGTGCGTCCGGGGAAATAGCGCGAGGTCATCTCCTGGAACAGGGCCTGCTTCTGGTCGTCGTCCTCCAGCAGGCTCGCTCGTCCAAAGCACATCACGCTGCGGTAGTTGGCGGAGTGATACTTGGCGTCGCGGGAATACACCAGCCCGTCGAGTTCGGTGACGGTCGCGCAGAGTGGCACGCCCGAGGCCAGGTGCTGGATCAGCCGACTGGCCAATCCGCCATGGATGTAGAGGCGATCAGGGCGTTTGGCGCTGTAGTGATAGAGCATGGGCATGACATAAGGCCGTCCATCCTGCTCGAAACCCACGTGCGCCACCTGACCCTGCGCCAGGAACTCCTGCGCACGAG
The DNA here is from genome assembly GCA_003135315.1 of Acidobacteriaceae bacterium. Taxonomy (GTDB): domain Bacteria; phylum Acidobacteriota; class Terriglobia; order Terriglobales; family Acidobacteriaceae; genus Bog-257. The sequence continues at coordinate 15,679 of PLBD01000606.1, forward strand.
CGGGAACAGAGCGCTCCGGATGCTGGTGAATTGTGGTTGCCCAGGTGTTCTCGGCAGTGGTGTCATTCACGCGACGATTCCTCCGTTACAGTGATCCTCGCTCATAATCGGCTCTGTGAAAAGTTCAGTTGCGTGTCTTTTGGGCCAGAGAGCTGAAAAACAACGATCGTGGAACTAAATCTCCTGCCCTTACGTCTATCATCCAAGATTTTTCTGCTCGCGGAGACTCCATGTATTCCTTCCGTCATGACTTTCGCTTCGCCTTGCGGCAACTGCGCAAATCGCCCGGATTCACGATTGTAGCCGTACTGACGCTGGCGCTGGGCATTGGCGCGAACTCTGCGATCTTCACGCTGGTGCACGCAATCCTGATGCGCTCCCTGCCGGTAGCGGATCCTGCGCAGCTTTATCGAATTGGAGACACGGATGACTGCTGCGTCGAGGGCGGGTTTCCGGCCGACTCGTCGACGACCGGCGACGTCGCGATTTTCTCCTACGATCTTTATCTGAATCTGAAGGCCAATACGCCGGAGTTTGAAAAGCTGGCGGCCGTGCAGGCAGGCGGGCAGCGCTGGAGCGTGCGCCGCGGTAATGAACAGGCCAAGCCGATCAACAGCGAGTTCGTAACAGGGAATTACTTTGAAACTCTGGGGCTGGGCTCTTTTGCGGGCCGCGTGTTTACCGACAGCGACGATACGCCTTCATCGGCTCCCACCGTTGTGCTGAGCTACCAGGCATGGCAAAACATGTTCGGAGCCGACCGGTCGATTGTGGGATCGACGATCTACATTCAGGCCAAGCCTTTCACCGTGGTGGGCATTGCGCCCGCGGGATTTTTCGGTGATCGCGTCACCGACACTCCGCCGGACCTGTGGGTACCGGTGGAGATGGAACCATATGTGCATGGAGCCAGCTCGATTCTCCATCACCCTATTTCTCACTGGCTATATCCGATAGGCAGGGTACGGGCGGGCACGAACATTGCCGCTCTGCAGGCAAAGGTGAGCGGCACGCTGCGACAGTGGCTGGCCAATCAGCCAGACCTGACCGCACATGGCGGCGCGGCCGTGATTCCGCGAATGCACGTGGTGATTACGGCCGGCGGCGGGGGCATTCAGCAGTTGCAGATCCAGACGGGCAAGAGCCTGAAGATGTTGCTGATTCTATCCGCGGTGGTGCTGTTGATTGCCTGCGCGAACATTGCCAACCTGATGCTGGCACGAGCGACGACGAAGCGCTCGGGTGTGGCGTTGCGAATGGCCCTGGGCGCGGGGCGACGACGGGTGATGGTGCAGACGTTGACAGAGAGCGTCATTCTCGGCCTGATTGGCGGCGTTGCCGGATTGGGCGTCGCTTACCTGGGTTCGCACACGATTTTGGCGCTGGCATTTCCGTATGCAACGCACCTGACCATCGATCCCAGGCCTTCACAGGCGGTGCTTGGATTCACCTTCCTGGTATCGCTGGTGACGGGCGTGCTGTTCGGCGCGGGGCCTGCGTGGCTTTCGTCGCACGCGCAGCCAGCCGAAGCGCTGCGCGGCGCAAACCGCTCAACGAAAGATCGCTCGTCGTTGCCTCAAAAATCGCTGGTGGTTTTTCAGGCGGCGCTTTCGGTGGTGCTGCTGACGGCCGCCATCCTGGTGACCAAGTCGCTGACCCAACTGGAACACCAGGACTTTGGCGTCAAGACCGCGAACCGCTACGTGGTGCACATTGACCCTGTGGGCGCGGGCTACACGATGAACCGGTTGCCGGCGCTTTACCGGCAGATGGAAGACCGCTTTGAAAGCCTGCCGGGGGTAACGAGCTTCAGCCTTGCCATGTACAGCCCGCTGGAAGGCGACAACTGGGGCG
>PLBD01000496.1 GCA_003135315.1 Acidobacteriaceae bacterium
CACGTCGACCACGGCAAGACCACCCTGGTCGACGCCATGCTGTGGCAGTCGGGGGCGTTCCGGGCCAACGAGCACCACGTCGAACGGGTGATGGACTCGAACGAACTGGAGCGGGAACGCGGCATTACCATCCTCGCGAAAAACACGGCCATTGTCTTCGAAGGCGGCAAGATCAATATCGTCGACACACCGGGCCACGCCGATTTTGGCGGCGAGGTGGAGCGCGCGCTGAAGATGGTGGACGGCGTGATGCTGCTGGTGGACGCCAGCGAAGGTCCGCTGCCGCAGACGCGCTACGTGCTGAGCAAGGCGCTGGAAGCCAAACTCCCGCCGATCGTGGTGATCAACAAGATCGATCGGCCCGACGCGCGTCCGCAGGAAGTGCTGAACGAGATTTACGACCTGTTCATCGATCTGGACGCGGCGGAAGATCAGATCGACTTTCCCGTGCTCTACACCAACGCGAAGACAGGAACGGCGACGACCGACGTGAACCAGCCCGGCCAGAATCTGCGACCGCTGTTCGAAGCGATTGTGAACACGATCCCCGAGCCGACAGGCGATGCCGCGGGGCCGCTGCAGGTGCTGGTAGCCAATCTGGACTACAGCGACTATTTGGGACGGCTGGCGATTGCGCGCGTGTTTAACGGCACGCTGCGGACGGGCGAGGACGTCGCCATCGCCAGGCGCGACGGCACGATGGAGAAGATCAGGATCACGAAGCTGTTTTCCTTCTCCGGGCTGAAGCGCACGGACATCGTTGCCACTGAGTTGGGCGACATTGTCGCGGTTGCGGGCGTGACCGGCATCAACATCGGCGAGACCATCACCGACGTCGAAAATCCTTCGCCGCTGCCGGTGATCACCATTGACGAGCCGACGATTGCGATGCAGTTCATGGTGAACACTTCGCCGTTTGCCGGACGCGAAGGCCAGTACGTCACCTCGCGCAACCTGCGCGACCGGCTGCAGAAAGAGCTGCTGACGAACGTGTCGCTGCGCGTGGAAGAGACGGAGAACACCGACTCCTTCACCGTGATGGGACGCGGCGAGCTGCAACTGGCCATCCTGATCGAGATGATGCGGCGCGAAAGTTTTGAGCTGGCCGTAGGCAAGCCGGAGATCGTTACCAAGCGAGTGGATGGCAAGCTGATGGAGCCGGTGGAGCGGCTGACGGTCGACGTGCCGGAGTCGTTCGTGGGCGTGGTGATCGAGAAGCTGGGCGCGCGCAAGGCGCAGATGCAGAAGATGCACAATCACGGCTACGGCCGCGTACGCATGGAGTTCATCATTCCCAGCCGCGGGCTGATCGGCCTGCGCAGCGAGTTGCTGACCGACACGCGCGGCACCATCGTGATGAATTCGCTGTTCGAAGGCTATACCGAGTGGCAGGGAGATATTCCGCATCGTGTGACCGGAGCGCTGGTGGCCGACCGCGCGGGCGCGACCACCGCCTACGCGCTGTGGGGACTTCAGGAGCGGGGCGAGTTGTTTGTCGGGCCCGGCGTTGAGGTTTACGAAGGCATGGTGGTGGGCGAGAATTCGAGAGACAATGATCTCGATGTTAATATCGTTCGCGAAAAGAAGCTGACGAACATGCGGTCGTCGACGGCGGACGAGGCGATCCGGCTGGTGCCGTTCAAGAACCTGAACCTGGAGCAGGCGATTGAGTTCATTGCCGACGATGAGCTGGTGGAAGTGACGCCGCATGCGCTGCGCCTGCGCAAGAAGATATTGCAGGCCAACCGNNGTTCTCCGGGCCTACTGGAGTGAGCAAGCGATGCGGGCCGACCCGGTCACAGAACGCGAAGTACTGGCGCTCCTCGATCGCTACGGCGAAGCTCTCCGCAACAATGACCCCGAGGCGCTGATCGGCATCTTTACCGGAGACGACGACACGATGCTGATCGGCGCGATTTCCGGCGAATTCGCCGTGGGCGCAGAAGCCGTGGCAGCGCTCTTCCGGCGCGTCTTCGCCGAGCCCCAGCACATGCGCATGGCATGGGACCGGGTGGAGGTATTCTGCTCAGGCGAGGTGGCGTGGTTTGCCGCCGATGGAGCGATTGTGGCGTGGGACACGCGCATCCCGTACCGCCTGACGGGAGTGCTGGAGCGGCGCGACGGGCAGTGGAGGTTCGCGCAGTTCCACGCTTCCTGCCCGCCGCAGTGAAGCAGTAGCCAGTGGTCAGTAGCCAGTTGCCAGTTGCCAAGAACGTCCCGCCTCAGCCAAACGATGTTCGCCTGTACCGCCCCTACGGGGCTCGGATTACAAATGGCACCGTTACCCAGCGCTTCGCGCTGGGCTAGACTATGGCGTCCGCTTCGCGGACTGGCCTCTCATCCGCGCATTTAGTCATCGATTTTGCACAGCGATGCACAGCGTTTCCTCGGTTATCTGGGTTGTAATCCACCAGACCTCTGGAAAACGCGACTCGCATCCTTCAAACTGGGACGATGGCCAACCCAGGCGATTTTGCGTACACGCTCAAGGAGCAGGCTGACATCGTCCGCATTGTGGGCGAGTACGTCACGCTGCGCAAAAGCGGCGCGCAAAACTTCCAGGGCCTGTGCCCGTTCCACTCGGAAAAGACGCCGTCATTTTCGGTCCATGCTACGCGGCAGTTCTTCCATTGCTTCGGTTGCGGCGCTTCGGGCGATGTCTTCGCCTTCGTGCAGAAAATCGAGAACATAACGTTTCCGGAAGCGGTGCGGCTGGTCGCCGAGAAGCTGAAGATCCCGCTGCCGAAGATGACTTATTCCTCGCCCGAGGAGGCGCGGGCCGGCAAACTGCGCGGCGGACTGATCGACATCCACGAGCGCGCCTGCGCGTTCTTTCAGGAGCAACTGCGACGCTCCGACGGCGCGCATGCGCGTGAATATCTGGGGTCGCGCGGGATGACGCCGGAGCAGATTGCCGAGTTTCGCATCGGCTTTGCGCCCGATCACGGATTTCTGCTGCGCGACGCGCTGCGCGGTCAGTACGACGAAGAGTCGCTGCGCGAGTCGGGACTGTTCTCGTGGAAAGACAAGGGCGAAGAATCGCCTGATCAGAAGCTGTCGTTATACTCGAAATTCCGCAATCGCGTGATGTTTCCCATCGCCAATGAATCGGGGAAAGTTATCGCCTTCACCGGCCGCACGCTGTCCACCGATGAGAAGGCCGGGCCGAAGTATCTGAACTCGCCGGAGACGCCGATTTATTCGAAGTCGCGCGTGTTGTTCAACCTGGACAAAGCGAAGGAAGCGATTCGCAAGCTGGAATACGCGATCCTGGTGGAAGGCCAGATGGACTGCATCGCCGTCTATACAGCCGGGTACCACAACGTCATCGCCAGCTCGGGCACGGCGTTCACTGAGGTGCAGGCGAAGCTGCTGGGGCGCTTCAGCAAGAACATCGTGGTGAACTTCGATCCCGACACCGCCGGGGCGGCCGCGGCGGAGCGGTCGCTGGCGCTGCTGGTGAGCGAAGATTTCCAGATCAAAGTGCTGACGCTGGAGAGCGGCTTCGATCCCGATTTGTACATCCGGCGCAAAGGCAAGGCGGCGTACGATGACGCGCTGAAACATTCGCAGAAGTACTTCGATTACCTCATCGAACGGGCGCGAACGCTGTTTCCGGCGCGCACGCCGGAAGGCAAGGTGAAGGCGCTGAATTATCTGCTGCCGCACATCCAGCGCGTTCCCAGCCGCATCGTTCGCGATGAGTGGGCCAACGAGCTCTCGCATCGGCTGGGAATCGATTCGGCCGTATTGCGGCAGGAGCTGCGCCATGCCGCGGGATCGCGGTCGGCGTCGCGAGTGAGCGCGGCCAGTGGCGGCGGACTGACCGATGGCGAGCGGGTATTGGTTCGCGCGCTGGCCAGCCAGGAACTGGCGCAGAGTCCGCTGAGCAGCCGCGAAGGTCAGGACACCGACTTTGAGCCGGCNNGCCGATCGCAATCTTCTGGCCGAGATTTTGATGGACGAACACGAAGAGCTGACTGCGGAGTTGCTGGAGAGCGCGATCCGGTCGCTGCGCCGGCGAGTGCTGCGGCGTCAGTTGGACGATTTGCAGCATCAGCTGAAAGAGGCCGAGCGGCGGCAGGATCCGGCATCGGCGGCCAGGCTGCTGCAAGAGCGCGTCAATCTGAGACGAGCTATCACGGCGATGGGAGGGGCTGTCTCTGAGGCCGGCGGCCTTCCATAAGCGGACGGTTACTTTGGTCACCCAGGCACGTCTAACTGATTGACTCGAAAGGGTGAAGCTATTCGCACGGTCGAAACATCTAATTCATGTAAGGTGCTGGCACGCAGCCGGGCGCGGCGAGTGCGGGCGGTGGAACACCAACCCATTTTGTAAGAACCGAAGATAAGGCTGGAAGGCGGGTCCGGCCTATGATAAANNAGGGGAAATTCCGCTTTGGCTCTAGAAGACAAATACGACGATATCAAGAAACTGATCGATGTGGGTAAAGAGAAGGGCTACCTCACGTACAACGAGGTGAACGACCTGATCCCGCACGACGTGCATTCCCCCGACGACCTCGAGGACTTGC
>PLBD01000597.1 GCA_003135315.1 Acidobacteriaceae bacterium
AGCCGGTAAAACAGGTCTTCGCGAAACTGCTTCTTCTGGGTCAGCTCGGTGAGGTTGGCGTTGGTGGCCGCGATCACCCGCACATCCACGCGAAACACATCGGAGCTGCCCAGGCGCTGCACCTCGCCCTGGTCGAGAAAACGCAGCAGCTTGGACTGAATGCTCAACGGCAGGTCGCCGATCTCGTCCAGAAACAGCGTGCCTCCGTGAGCGCTGTGGATGCGCCCCAGACGCGATTGCACCGCGCCGGTAAAAGCGCCGCGCACGTAGCCGAACAGCTCCGACTCCAGCAGCGCTTCCGGGATGGCAGCGCAGTTGATCACCACGAAGGGCTTGCTGACGCGCGGCCCCAGCTGGTGGATCGCGCCCGCCACAACTTCCTTGCCCGTCCCGGTGGCGCCGGTAATCAGCACTGGCGTAGTACGCGGCGCCACCAGGCGCGCCATGCGATACACCACCGCCATACAAGGCGCCTGTCCCACCATCCCGGGCAACGCTTCCAGGACCGTCTGCGGTTTTGCCGAATTGCAGGAGGAAGCCGGCGGGGCCTGCCAGCGATTGATGGTCTCGAACAGCTGCAACGCACTGGGGCTGCGCCAGCGCGCAGGAATTGCAGGATGCCCGGCTTCGTCGAGCAGCAGCACATCGATTCCGGGGAAGCGGCGGTGGATGATCTCCAGCAACTCGTCCGCGTCCAGATCGGGCAGACGGCGGTCGAGCAGCAGCAGTTGGCACTCGCTGTTTTCCAGCTTGCCCAAAGCGTCAGCGCCGCCCAGCGCCTCGGCCGCCGCGATGCGCGACCGCATCAGGTTCTGCACGATCTGCTGGCGAAGCCGGGAATTGGAGCTGGCTATGATGACCGCGGGATCGTTGCGGCCGAAGGGTTGCGTTGGGGTAGTCATACAGACCTTGTACCCCGTGAATCTTGGAGGAGGATTAGGCGAAGATTAAATGTTTCTCAGGAACTGAAGAAATTGAGTGGCGACGACGAAACCCATTCGCCGCATCAGCACGCGCATCGCTTCTTTCACGCCAGCGGCAGCGTTGCCCGCCAGACACTTTCATCATCACCGGCCGAAACCAGCGCGAACTCGCCGTCCACCGCGCGAAAGCTGCGGCGCGCCATTTCGATCTCGCACGAATACGGCGTGGACACGCTCCCATCCGCTGAGGGCGCAACCGGAAGGCACGTCGCCGCGCTGATGCGGATCTCCGCTTGCCCCCCACCAAGAACCCGAACTCCGATGGTCAGAACCGCACCCTCGGCCGAATGACGGAACAAATATTCCAGGAAGGCGAACAGCGCGCTCGTCAGCCTCGCCTGGTTAGCGCGGACCCGGACCACTCCACACTCCAGCTCCAGTTCAAACTTCTGCCCCGCCGAGGCAAACAGCGGCAGCAAGTCCTCGTGTAACTGGCGAAACAACTCGCACAGATCGGTGGGCTGCGAAAGATCGCCTGGCTCCGAGGCGTCGCTGAGCGCCCGCACCAGTAACAACCGCTGCCGCAAACGCTCAGCGTCTTCTAACGCCGATTGGACGCTGGCGCGCAACTCTTCCACCGTGCGGTCGCGGCGCAGCGCGAGCTCCAGCTCGCAGTGCAACGCCGTCAGCGGCTGGCTGAGATTGTGAAACACTTCCGAGACTAGCGCGCCGTTCAGCTTGAGCCCCTGCTCTTCGACTTCGCCCGCAGCGATCACACGAATGCCTCGGAGCGGCAGCTCAATTCGTAGCCCACGCCGCGCACGGTGTGGATGAGATGCGGAATGGCCTCGGCATCCACTTTTTTTCTGAGGTAATTAATGTAAACGTCCACGATGTTGGTGGACGTGTCGAACGACAGGTTCCACACGTGCTCGACAATCATGGCGCGCGTGACTCTGCGTCCCGCATTGCGCATCAGATACTCGAGCAGGGCAAATTCTTTCGACGTGAGTTCGATGCGCTTGCCGCCGCGTTCCACCTTGCGGGCCACGCGATCGAGTTCCAGGTCGGCGACGCGCAGCACGGCTTCCACGGTTCGCGGCCCGCGCCGCAGCAACGCCCGCACCCGCGCCGAGAGTTCGGTGAAGGAGAATGGTTTGACCAGGCAATCGTCGGCGCCGGTGTCGAGCGACTGCACCCGGTCCTCGATGCGGCTGCGCGCGGTCAGCACCAGCACCGGCAGAGAAGGCTTCTTGGGACGGATACTGTTCAGCACGCCAATGCCGTCCAGCTTGGGCAGGTTCAGGTCGAGGATGACCAGATCGTAGTCGCTTTCGACCGCCATCTGGCGGGCCTGTTCGCCGTCGCCGGCCACATCGACCGCGTAGTGCTCCGCCTCCAGCCCCTTGCGGACGAAGCTGGCCAGGGGCGCGTCGTCTTCAACGACCAGAATGCGCATCAGGGTAACTATCCTATAGTTACCTTGATCTTGTTCTCACCCTGCGGCTTCGTCAATGGCAAGTTCAGATTGCCGGACTTTCTCGATTCCAAATTGGGAAAACCAGGGGGAACCGGCAGGACTGGAAGCCGCCTCAGCGGGCCTTCGCCATATAATTGGCGTGTGCTAACCGACGAAGACAAACAGTGGATCAAAGAAGGGCTTGAGAAGGTCGAAACCACTCTGTTGACCGAGTTTCACAAGTGGACTTCGCCTGTCGAGTTGCGTCAGCGGAGCCATGCAGCAGCCCTGCGGGCGCTCGATGCGGAAGTTGAATCGCTGTCGGACCGTCACAAGAACATTGAAGGCCGCTGATCTTCGCCGCTGGCAACTATTAACTATTCGCTGGCCACTGGCCGCTACTCCTTCACCGTAATCCCCAGCGCCTTCATCTTGCGATACATGTGGCTGCGCTCCAGGCCCAGCACTTCGGCGGTGCGGCTGACGCTGCCGTGGTTCTCGTCCAGCTTTTTCAGGATGTAGTCGCGTTCATAGGCCGCGCGCGCCTGGTGCAGGCTGGAGAAATCGCCCATGGTGCGGCGTCCGCTCTCGCGATAGACCATGGTCGGAAGATGCTTGCGCTCCAGCTTGCTGACCGCGGGATTCATGATCACGATGCGCTCGATCAGGTTGCGCAGCTCGCGCACATTGCCCGGCCA
>PLBD01000232.1 GCA_003135315.1 Acidobacteriaceae bacterium
TGAAGGCCGTCCCCTTCGAGAAGTAAGACTTCATCGGAGCTTCGCTAGAGGAGCACGGACATGAGCAACGGGCTGCTGGGATCCAGCACTCTGGAGGTCTTGATTGGCCTCATCTTCGTTTACCTGCTGCTGGCCATTATCTGTACCACGATGAATGAGTGGATCGCGGGTATCTTCAAAACCCGGGCCAGCACGTTGAAGCGCGCCGTGGTCCAGTTGCTGGACCAACAGGGAGGGACGAAGGACTCGGCCGACAGCGATTGGTTCCTCCAGCAGTTCTATGCCCATCCGCTGATTGCCGGCATGTCCGGGCCGCGCAAGAATGAGCTTCCTGCATACCTTTCTGCGCGGGCCTTTGCCACCGCCGTGTTGGACATTGCCACACCGCAGAAACCCGGAGTCATCACCTTCGCCGACCTCGAAACCGGCATCAACAACCTTCCCGACGGCGACGTCAAGACAACCCTGCTGGCAGTGATTCAGACCTCCAACAAGGATCTGCTTCAGGCGCAGCGTAACATCGAAGCCTGGTTCAACGACACCATGGACCGCGTCTCCGGCTGGTACAAACGCACCACGCAGATATGGACGGTGATCATTGCGGCCGTGCTCGTGCTTTGTGCCAATGCCGATACGCTGCAAATCGCAAAAACGCTGTGGACCGATCCTACGGCGCGGGCCGAACTGGTGGAGCAGGCCAAGATTCGCGCCGCCCAGACTCCCGCCAACCAGCCGGCAACGCAAAACGACATGAACGTACTGGGAAAAGTGGTCGGATGGAGCCATCAGTCTGTGCCCCACGGCAAGGGCGAGTGGGCCGACCACATCCTGGGCTGGATGCTGAGCATTGTGGCCGTCTCGCTGGGCGCACCGTTCTGGTTCGACCTGCTGAACAAGTTCATGAGAATTCGCAATGGCGGGGATGCACCTGAAGAAACAACAGCTTCCGCGCCTAAGCCAGCCGCGGCGTAGGCGGGCGGTGAGGCCGCGCTGGCCATGCTTGTGGCAAAAATACAACAACCAGACGTGTCTCCATCCTGTAATCTAGGATGTACGCTGCTGTTCGTCTCCCTGTATTGATCTACGAACGTACAATTCGCAAGCCCACAGAATGCAATGGCATCGGTCTCCACAGCGGGGCACCGGTTCGCCTGCGGATCCTGCCTGCGCCGGCCGGGACCGGCATCGTGTTCCGCCGCGTCGACCTCGACGGCTACGAGGTCGAGGCCATCAGCCGCAACGTTGCCAAGGTCAGCTACGCCACCAGCTTGATGAAGAAGGGCGTGTTCATCTCTACCACCGAACACCTGCTGTCGGCGTTCATCGGCATGGGCGTCGATAACGCCATCGTCGAGCTGGACAACCTCGAAGTCCCCATCCTCGACGGCAGCGCGCAGCCGTTCATTGAAATGATCACCCAAGCCGGACTGCGCCAGCAGCGGCGCAAGCGCGTTTACCTCAAGATCCTGCGTCCCTACGAACTGCACGAGGGCGGAAAATTCATCGGCGTCTATCCCGCCGAGCGCTACTCGGTCAGCTACGCCATCGACTTTCCTCATCCGCTGATTGGCAGCGAGCGCTTCCAGGTCGAACTGTCGAACGGCAGCTACGTGGAGCAAATCGCCGCGGCCCGCACCTTCGGCTTCCTGGAGCAGCAGAGCGCGATGCTGAACATGGGCCTGATTCGCGGCGCCTCGCGCGAAAACTGCGTTGTGCTGACGCGCGATGGCATCGACAATCCTCCGCTGCGCTTCCCCGACGAGTTCGTCCGCCACAAAGTCCTCGACCTGATCGGCGACCTCGCGCTCTTTGGCAAGCGCATTCTGGGCTACGTCAAGGCCGACCGCGCCGGACACGCGCTGCACACCGCCATCGTCTCCCGCATTCTGCGCGACCAGAGCTACGCCGAGGAAATTACCCTCAGCGAAGACGCCGTTGCCGATTGGCCCGAAGAACATCTCGCCGTCGCCGACTAGATCTCACCAAAGCACNNCAGATTGGAAGGGGCACAGCTTCAGCTGCGCCGTTTGCATGCCCTTGTGTTTGTCATCACGAGGAGGCCTTCAGGCCGACGAGGGATCTGCTTTTCTGGTCTTCGCGCGGGCCGTTTTGCTGCGCCGTCAAATGCGCGTTGCGACATTCAGCCGGCGACTTCTCCGTAGAAGAAAACTTCACCGACGACGAGACGACTCCGCGATGCGTGTCTCGTCAGCTTGGTCGCGACGCGAATCTCCCGCATCCGTCGAAGACTGGAATTTCCCAAATCGGTACTAACCGCCCGCCGACGCATTCTTACACGGCTCGCCATGTAAGAACGACACCCCACTGTGACGCCGCCACACCTTCGCGTGTTTTGACGCTGCACCTGTTGCAATTTTGCAACTCTGGAACGCGCCGGACATTACCCGCCCGCGCAGGATCTGGCAACCGCGAGGATGAAGCCCGTAGGGACGGCACAGGATTTCTATCGGAGCCATCGTGGGCGCCCCACACATCCGCGGGTTTCGAATGTGAGGGAGACCTTGGATTATTAGAGGCGACCGCATTGAGACTGGTCGTTTTCTACGTTGCGTCAGCTCTGCGCCAGCTTCTTCACTTGACCGCCGCTGTGCGGCAGGGCGTGCAACAGCTCGCGCACGCTGCGCTTGAGGATGGGATGGCGGACGTCGGAGGCGATCTCGGCGAGCGGCTCCAGCACGAAGCGCCGCTGATGCATGGCGGGATGCGGCACATCGAGCTGCGTCGCCTTGATGATGGAATTGCCGAAGAGCAGAATGTCGATGTCGATGGTGCGAGGACCTTTGGGCAGGTTGCGGCGGCGTCCCATCTGCTGCTCGATGGCGAGCATTTTGGAGAGGAAGAGTTTGGGCATCAGCTCAGTGCGCAGGGCGACGGCGCAGTTCAGGAACCAGGGCTGAGCGGTGAAGTCGACAGGCTCGGTTTCATAGAACGACGAGACGGCGAGCACCTTGCCCAGTTGGCCGAGCTTCTCGATTGCGGTGCGGAGATTGCTCTCGCGGTCGCCGACGTTGGAGCCCAGCGAGAGATAGACGGTCTTCTCCACTTGCATATCTTAGCCGGAGAAGAGCTGCGCGGAAGTGGCGCGGCGGATTCCCCGGTGAGAGCGGGTGCCATCGTTGCTTAGAAGATCCCCTCTTTCTGCAAATCCTGAACCACTACCTGGACCACCGCGTTGATGGCCTTGTCTACCTTCTTGGGATCGGGGTTGAAGGTCTCGCTGATGCCCGTCCACACAAATTCCCCTTCCGGCGTCGAGGTGCCGTATAGATTCGTCTCGACGCGTACGGTCTTGTCCTCGCGAAGATAGTCGGGAGAATAGACTTGCGGGTAGATTGCGCCGTAGTAGCCATAGAACGAGTTGTAGTAGGGATAAGGAACGGTGTAGGCCTGGCCGGGAATGTAGGTGACTTCAGTCTTCACGCCCACCAGCCGCGAGGTTATGACAGCGTCGATGTTGTGCTCCTTGATCTGCTCCCTCAAGTAGTCGGGAATCTTATTCGCAGACTTCGGCCGCAGCAGGATGTTATGGCCCGGAATGGCATGGACGCCCTTGGCCTTGAGCGCGTTCGCCATCGCGTCTTCGAAGTCGTCGCGAATGGCCGGGTTGTCGCTCATGCCGATGACCAGCACTCGCTGGAAGCGCTGCCCGGCATAGGTGGGACTCTTTACGCTGGCCACCAGATTGGTGCTCTTGCAATTCCCCAGCGCCGAGGCGGCCAGCAAGAACGCAATTATGGTCAAGAATCGTCTCAAATGGTTTCTCCTGCTTCNNGCCTTTCGAGACCTGGGTGAGGACAATGTGCGACTCCGAGGAAGCCCGGGTCTGGAAAACGCCAGACCCGGGGCACCCGGCGCGTCGCGGGTTGAGCTAAACTGGGCCGTCTGCGAATGGAATGCGGCGAAGGCAACGGCCAATGCCGGTAAGCACGGTGTATCCTTGCCTTGAAGGGGCAGAGGGCCGATGAGGGCGACGCTGAGCGACACGTATCTCGGGAGCGTTTCCATCTCACTAGCACTGTTGTTACTACCCTTCTCCCTACCCGCCCAGAATCAGGACGACTCGGGTCAAGCAATCAGGCGGGTGCCCCACTCATTCCTGACGTTGGAATGAGTGGGAATGGATTGTCGTGACGACCGGTCTCAACGAGGTCGCGTCCAATTGACCCATGGTCTCCCACACATTCGAAACCCGCGAATGTGTGGGGCACCCGCGATGGCTCCGATTAGAAATCCTGTGCCGTCCCCGGGGGACTCGGGTTTCTTTTCTCACGTTACCCACCGTTGAAACGGTGGGCTATCATCTTTCGCGCCCGAGGCGCTCGTGTCGTGGCCGTTCGTCCATTGGACCGAGCTCCATGGTGTAAGCCAAGGCGTGCCACTCGGCTTCCGCAGCCCGTTTCTAGCCCGCAGCTTTCCAATCCAGTAATCTGGTAATCGTCGGTGCTGTTCACCGGAGGGATTGCACTCATGTCGAACCAGAAGTTGGAAACCACTTGTTGCGTTGTCGGCGGCGGACCTGCGGGCGTGATGCTAGGCTGCCTGCTGGCGCGCGCCGGGGTCGCGGTCACGGTGCTGGAAAAGCACAGCGACTTCTTCCGCGACTTTCGCGGCGACACGGTCCATCCCTCCACCCTCGAAGTCATGTACGAGCTCGGCATCCTGGAAGATTTCCTGAAGGTGCCGCATCAGAAGCTCACGTCGGCGGGCGGCATCTACGGCGACTACGCCTTCCGCGCCGCCGATTTCCGTTACCTGCCGACGCATTGCAAGTTCGTCGCTCTGATGCCGCAGTGGGACTTCCTCGATTTCCTCGCGGGCAAGGCCAGGCAGTTTCCCAGCTTCAACCTGCGCATGCAGAATGAAGCCGTCGACCTGATCGAGGAAGGCGGGCGCATTCGCGGCGTGGTGGCGCAAACCCCCGACGGGACGGCGGAGATTCGCGCCGATCTCGTGGTCGGTTGCGATGGCCGCCACTCCCGTACGCGCGAGGCGGCGAAGTTTGTGGTGCAGGAGTTCGGCGTTCCCATCGACGTGCTCTGGTTCCGCATCAGCCGCAACAGCGACGATCCCGAACAAGTGCTCGGCAATCTCAACTACGGCAGGGCGCTGATCCTCATCAATCGCGGCGATTATTTCCAGTCGGGGCTGATCATTCCGAAGGGCTCGTTCGACGAGATCCAGCGCGCGGGCCTGGATGAGTTCCGCAACCTGCTGCGCCGCATCGCGCCCTATCTCGGCGACCGGGTGGAGGAGTTGCGCAACTGGGAGCAGATCCGGTTGCTCTCGGTGCAGATCAATCGTCTGCGGCGGTGGCACCGTCCCGGTCTGCTGTGCATTGGCGACGCGGCCCATGCCATGTCGCCCGCCGGCGGCGTGGGAATCAACCTCGCAATCCAGGATGCCGTGGCGACCGCGAACTTGCTGGCCGATCCTCTGCGCGAAGGCCGCGTGACCGAAGCGCTGCTGGCCGCGGTGCAGCAGCGCCGCGAATTTCCGACGCGCGCCACGCAGTTCGTGCAGGTCAATGCGCACAAGGCGCTACAGACCATCTTCCGCAATCCCGGCCCCGCAAAGGCGCCGTGGCAATTGAAGCTGGTGGTGAACATTCCCGGAGTGCAGCACGTGACGGCGCGCCTCATCGGCATGGGCGTCCGGCCCGAGCACATCCGCGGCGCCAGAAAGCAGCCCGCCTGCGAAGGACAGCTGCTCAAGAAGATTGCGATCGGCGCGGGCCTGCTGGCGGGAGGAGTGGTCCTGATGGCGCGTATGGCACGCGGCTTCCGCAGGAGTTACGTCTGAGGCACATTCATCAATTCTCAATTTGACGGCGGCGGAGAGCGGTGCTAATTTCGAGGGACACTGGAAAGGAGGGTGATCCAAAATATGATATCTGACAGTCATTGTTGTATCCCAAGTGAGGTGGCTGAGGCTTAGGGCTTCCGCTCTAAATCCTCGCAAGACTCCTGGTTTGGTGTCTGCCGCTGGGGCCACGTGGAGTGGACAGCCTCAGGCCAATTCCAACAGCTAACCGGAAAGGACCCGCCCGGCGCTCAGCGCTGCGGGTCTTTTTCTTTTCCGAGCTTTACCGCGGAGATCGACCATGACCTTCGACGTGCCCATCCTCGAGACCGAGCGCCTGCGTCTGCGCGGACACCGCCTCGACGATTTCCCCGCCTCTGTCGCCATGTGGGGCGATCCCGCCGTCACGCTTCACACCACCGGCAAGCCGCAGACGCCCGAAGACGTTTGGGCGCGGCTGCTGCGCTATGTCGGTCACTGGGCCATGCTGGGCTTCGGCCTTTGGGCGGTGGAGGAAAAAGACTCAGGTGAGTTTATGGGCGAGTTGGGTTTCGCCGACTTCAAGCGCACCATCGAGCCTTCACTCGACGGCATGCCGGAGATCGGCTGGGTTCTGGCCCCCCGGTTTCACGGCAAAGGTTACGCGACGGAAGGAGTTCGTGCGGTAGTCGCTTGGGGAGACGAACACTTCGGAGCAATCAAAACCGCGTGCCTGATCCATCCGGAAAATCTCGCCTCGATTCGCGTGGCCGAGAAATTCGGCTATCGCGAATATGCCCGGTCGACGTACCGGGAGCACGAAGTGATCATGCTGGAGCGAGAAGCCCCGTGAGTGCTCTCACTGCTGCGGCGGTTGCGCACCGGGCGGCGCTACCTGTTGCGGTGGCACTCCATGCCGGCCGACGGGCGCTTCGCCCGGCCTCAGTTTGCGGCAGCACCCGCTCACTATGGTGCCCTGCGGCAAGTTCACCTGCGCCGAGTACGGGAAGGTCGTCTTCAACACGGCATCACGACAGGCAGTCTTATCGATCGAGGCCGAAAGGCCATAGCCCCCATTCATGGGCGCCAGACCGTTGGCGCGGTGCCAGTCCCAGGCTTTGTCTTCCGGGACCCAGTAGAAATTGCCGAGAAAGGTTTGATTAGGCTCATTGTCGCCGAGATAGCGCGCCTCGCCATTCACAAACTGCACGCTCCAGTTCGGGTAATAGCCGAAGCAAACCATGTCGGGGGCGATTTGCTGATTGGGAGCGCGCGGACTCTGAACCTGGGGCGAGGAGCCGGCGGGAGCCTGTTGCGTTTGCGACATCGGTGTCTGGGCGGGATTTGGCGCTTGTGCCCCCGCTGCGATTGCCGCCCAAGCCAGAAACAAAATCGGCCCCACCCACAACATTGTCCGTCGCATCGCGTTCTCCTCTTAAGAAAATACTCTTCGTTTAGGGCGCCATAAGTCAACTGGTATTCAGCACTGATAGGGCGGGTTGCGACACTCTGTTTTACCCTGCGGAATTCCCCATTAGCTTCCAGCCCGTTTGAGCCCCTTGCGCACAACCTGCTCAATCGACTCCCGCAGCCCCATCGCCGGCAGCGCCTCCAGGCTGACCCAGCGCACATCGCTAACGTCGCCGCCCGCCCGTGCCTCGCCCGAAATCGGTCGGCAAAGGTAATCGATCAGCACGTAGTGATACTGCGTCTTGCCCAGTCCGTCGGTGAAGATGCTGTCGAAGACGTCGAGCACCTCGCCCGGCTCCACGGTGACGCCGGTCTCTTCCAGCGCCTCGCGGCGCACGCCATCGCGCAGCTTCTCGCCCAGTTCCAGCATGCCGCCGGGGACCGACCATTCTCCCCGCAGCGGCTCGGTGTCGCGCCGCACCAGCAGCACGCGGCCGCCTTCGACAATTACAGCGCCCACGCCGATGATGGGATGTTCAGGATAGTCGCGCTTCATGGGAATGACAGCAACAGCTCATCTGACAATCTGGTCGAACTCCACACCGAAGAACCCGGACGGGCTGAATCCCGCCACTTTCCAGCCTTTGGGCCCCAGCTTCAACTGCAAGCGCATCTGCACGCTGCGCCGCACTGGCACTTGCATCGCCTGATACGGCAGCGCATCCATCTCAACCTCCGCCGTGGCCGAGCCGCGATCTTTGTCGGCCTCCACCTGAAGGAGTTGATACCGGAAACGCACCTCGTTGTACAGCTGGAAGAAAGCGTTGAGCTGTCCCTGTAAGTCGGCGTAGCTGCTCAGCTCCTTCTGGTCGAAGACCGACAGCACCTTCTTTATGTTCTGCGCTTCCATGCCTATGCGCAGGGGTTCCAGCACATCCTTGGAAACCTGCTCGCCCAAAGTGATGCCTTCGGCGTTAACGGGGCTCGAAGCGTCCGGGGCGGAAGAGCTTCCCTGGGCTGCGGATTGTTGTGCGCCAGCGGGCACGGCGGCACTTAGCGTCCACGTCAGCAGTGCAAGGCAACAAAGCAAAACGTTTCTCATCAAAGTCATAGGTATCCGCCGTGCGGCCTCTCGTGCATAATACTGGTTTTAGCTTTGCGATGCTTCCGGCCGTTATCTGCCGGCTTGGGACTGCGGAAAAGCGCCGAAAAACTCCCGCCGTAACCGGGGGCAACTTTCTGGCGCACCAAGGGTTACAAGGAATGTGGGCAGCATCGCACTAGACCGATCCGTGCTAGCTGGAGGCGTCGCTCAGGGAACTGCGTCACCGGCGGCCATGCGGGGCGAATTGGCTGAACCTGTCGTTTTAGAGATGCTGAGCGATGCCGAGGTCATGCTGCGCGTGGCTTCCGGCGACGATTCCGCCTTCGATTATCTGGTCGACAAATATCGCCGGCCGATGATCAGCTTCATGTACCGCATGACCCACAATCAGGCGGTGGCAGAGGAACTCGCTCAGGAAGTGATCTTGCGGGTCTATCGTTCGCGGCAAGGCTATGCAGCCAGCGCCAAGTTCACGACCTGGCTTTATCGTATTGCGACGAACCTGGCGGTGAATCACGCTCGCGACACCAAGCACGAGCGCCCCGAGAACACAGTCAACATCGACGAGCCTGATGCCGATACCGGTATGACGGTGGATGTTGCCGACAGCGGCTTGAACGCCGAACAAATCATCCTGCGCCGTGAGCGACTGGCCGCAATTCGGCGCCAGGTGGAGGCGCTGCCCGAACGGCAGCGCATGGCGGTGCTGATGCACAAGTACCAGAACATGGACTACAAGGAGATTGCAGCGGTGCTGAAGCTGAGCGAATCGGCGACCAAATCGCTGCTGTTTCGCGCCTATGAAACGCTGCGCGAAACGTTAAGGCAGTTTATATAGGCAGTCAGCAGGAAACAGGTGCAGTTATGAAGTGCGACAAACTTCGTCAGGAATTCATGGAAGCGGTGCTGGATGGGCCGGAAACGGTTTCCGCCGAGATGCAGGAACATCTGGACGGCTGCGCGGCTTGTGCGGAGGAACTGGTTGCATTGCAGCAGACCATGGCGCTGCTGGAGGAGTGGCAGACGCCCGAGCCGTCGCCTTACTTCAATACGCGATTGCAGGCGCGTATGCGCGACGAAGTAGCGGCACCGGCGCGTAGTTGGTTTGCCTGGTTCCGCCGTCCGATGGTAGCGGCGGCAGCCGCCGTGCTCATCGCCGTGGGCAGCTACTCCTACGGCGGCAAGGAATATCGCCGGGACGACGTGGTCCAGCAGATCGCGGCCGAACTGCCCGGCCTGGCCGCGCTGGTGATGGTCGGCGGCGGGGCCGGGGAATCACTGGCGGGGGTGCCGACGGCTCAGGTCCTGGACTGGGACGACCTGGGCCAGCCCGGTGCCAGCCCGCCGGCGCTGGCCGAGCCGGACTACACCGACGTGCCGTTCGACCATCCGCTGTGGGTGCTGTACTCCTCGGGCACCACCGGCCTGCCCAAGCCGATCATGCACGGTCACGGCGGCATCGTCCTGGAGCATCTCAAGACCCTCTCGTTCCACCAGGACCTGGGGCCCGGCGACGTGTTCTTCTGGTACACCACGACCGGCTGGATGATGTGGAACTTCCTCGCGGGCGGCCTGCTGGCCGGGGCCACCGTGGTGGCCTACGACGGCAGCGCCACGTTCCCGGGCACCGACGCCCTGTGGCGGATCGTCGCCGAGGAGCAGATCAGCTACTTCGGGGTGGGCGCGCCCTACCTCCAAGCCTGCGCCAAGGCCGGCCTGGAGCCCGGACGTGAGCTGGATCTTTCCGCGCTGCGCGGGCTGGGTTCGACCGGATCGCCGCTGCCGCCCGAGGGCTACCAGTGGGTCTACCGGGACGTCAAGAGCGACCTGATCCTGGGTTCTTTCTCCGGCGGCACCGACCTGTGCACCGGCTTCGTGGGGCCGAGCCCGCTGCTGCCGGTCCGGTCGGGCGTGATCGCGGGCCGCTGCCTCGGGGCGGCGGTCGAGGCGTTCGGCGCCGACGGGAAGCCGGTGATCGGCGAGGTGGGCGAGCTGGTCATCACCGAGCCGATGCCCTCGATGCCGGTGGGTTTCTGGAACGACCCGGACGGCACGCGCTACCGCGACAGCTACTACGCGGACTTCCCCGGCGTGTGGCGGCACGGCGACTGGATCAAGATCCTGCCCGACGGCGGATGTGTCATCTACGGCCGCTCGGACGCGACGCTGAACCGCGGCGGCGTCCGGATGGGCACGAGCGAGTTCTACCGGGTCGTCGAGGCGTTCGGTGAGGTAGCGGNNGGACTGCACGGTGGGGATCGGCGAGAACAAGCTGCAGGCCAAGATCGCCACCGGGTTCGGCAAGCCGGCTGGGGTGTTCCGGCTGACCCACGCGAACTGGTTCGAGGTGCTCGGCGCCCGGCCCACCGACGCGCTGTGGGGCATCGGCGCCAAGAAGCTCGAGGTGCCGGTGCGCAAGATCCTGCAGGGCACTCCGGTCGCCGACGCCGCCGACCCGGACGCGCTGGCCAATCCGGACGTACTGCCGTATTTCGCCCCCGACGGGAGCCAAGAGGGTGGCCAGCAGAGATAGACTGGATGGTTGTGCAGTGGAACGTTCCGGTGCACAACGCCCGCGCGCGGAACCGAGCAGGGTTACATAGGGAAACCGGGTCGTAACTTTACGACGCTACGGTGCTCGCCGGGATGTCGCGCCGCCCCCGAGCCGCGGCGCGTGGACACATGGGGAACAGACGGCGATGTCGGACACTGCGGACGAAGCGAACCACGATGTGCTGGATGAGGCGGCACACTACCTGGCCAAGGCCCCGGGTGCCGATGGCGGCGTCGGTAATCTGAGCAGATACCTGCGCTCCTACTACCGGCACGTTCCCGCGA
>PLBD01000624.1 GCA_003135315.1 Acidobacteriaceae bacterium
CAATCGCTCGTTTTCCTACACCACGCGCGGACAGTTGCTCGGGCACATGATCATTGAACTTGAGATGTTGCAGGCCAAGCTTGCGCTGGTCCCTGACTTTCCGCCCGAACTCAAGACTCTTCTTGAGCATCTCATCATCAGCCACCACGGCGAGTACGAATTCGGCTCGCCCAAGTTGCCCATGTTTCCCGAAGCGCTGATGCTGCACTACCTGGACGACCTCGACTCCAAGATGGAAAGCATGCGGGCGCAATTCGAGCGCGAGGCCGAATTCGACTCGCCCTGGACCAGTTACAATCCTTCGCTTGCCCGTCCCTTGCTGAATCCGAAGAAGTTTATTGAGAAGGGACTGGTCAACTCGCGGCTGGTGGAAGTGCCGAAACCGGCCGCGGCAGCACCAGCAGCCAACTCGGCCGTCTCATCCGGCAACTCCGACGACAATTTCGGTGAAGACACCAATACCGGCGGGGCGAGGGTCGAGGAAGCGGAACCTGTCAACGCCCACGCGGGTGAAGCACCCGAAAAGCAGTCCTCTTCACCACTGGAGGCCTTGCAGCGCAAGTTCGAGTCGCACAAAGTCACCCCGAGCCAGGCTGCGGAAAAGGCCCGCTAGCACCGCGCTGCTGCGGTGATGGAACTCAGGTTGATGTGAACCCAGAATGGAGAAGAAACCATGAACAAGAGCGTTTTTTCAGTTCTAATTGTCGTCAGCACGTTGCTTTTGGGCACCGTGTCCGTCATGGGCCAGCAGGCCGCAGCGCAAAGTGCCCCCGGCACTGGCGCACCAGCCAACAACATCAAGGACCAAGACATCGAGATGCTGCGGGCGGACCTTCGCCAGCAGCGCAAGCAGATCATGGCCGAAAACATGACCCTCACCGCCGACGAGGCCACCAAGTTCTGGCCTATTTTTGACCAGTACCGGCAGGAAGCCATCAAACCCAATGACGAACGGTGGGCGGTGATCAAGGACTATGCCGCCAATTACACCACCATGACCGATGCGCAGGCGCAGGATTACATGAAGAGATCGACGGCGGTTGACCAGCAACTCCTGGCATTGCGCATGAAGTACGTTCCAATATTTGAGCAGGTCATCTCGGCGAAGAAGACTGCCTTGTGGTATCAGATCGATCGCCGTGTCGATCTGCTGATCAATCTGCAGTTGTCCGCGATGATTCCCATGGTCAACACCAGCAAGTAAGCTGCAGCCAGATCGTTGCCGAATCCCACTCAAGCAAAGTCGGTTTGGGTGGGTCGCGGCAACTGTATCCACCCGACGAACGAATAATTATTGTGGGATCGGCCTGTCGTACTTGACCGGGGCCGGAATCCGCCTTTGCGGGATTACCTATGAAATGGGTTGTGTACCGTACGCCAAGTGATTAGCCCAATGCTCGACTTCGCGCATTTCGAATGGCTTTCCTTTGACTGCTACGGCACGTTGATCGATTGGGAGGCGGGCATCCTTGGATACTTGCGGCCGCTGCTGCGCGAGAAGGGCTCCGCGATCGGCGATGCCGAGGTCCTCCGTTTGTATTCCGAGTTCGAACCGCGTGAGCAGAGCGGCGAATACCGCAGTTATCGCGAGGTGCTGGCGAGCGTCGTGCGCGACTTCGCCCGCGAGTTACGCTTCGACGTAACCGACGCTGAGGCAGCCGGATTGGCCGATTCCATTCGCAATTGGGAGCCCTTCGCCGACACCGTGCCAGCCTTGCATCGCCTGCATTCCCGTTACAAGCTCGCGATCCTCTCCAACATCGACGACGACCTGTTTGCTCCTTCGGCGCGCAAGCTGCAAGTCCCATTCGATTGCGTCGTCACCGCGCAGCAGGCGCGCAGCTACAAACCGTCGCTTAGGAATTTCGAGATGCTGCTGGAGCGCCTTGCGATACCGCGCGACCGCCTTCTTCACGTCGCCGAAAGCCTATACCACGATGTGGGACCGGCGCGTTCGCTGGGAATTGCGACCGTGTGGGTGAATCGCCGGCAGGGGAAGGCGTCTGCTGCCAGTAAGTTGACCGAAGCGCGGCCGGACGTGGAGGTTCCCGATGTCGGACGATTGGCTGAGTTGGCAGACTGCTGAACGGCCGCGGGCCAGCTGAAATAGCGTATTATCTTCTCGTCGCGGGCTTCCACATTCCTGTTGGAGGTCGCCTAATGGCTGATCTGGATACCGGCTCCCTTAAACGGGTAGCAATCAGCAAGCCGCTGTCTCCGGCACCGGAGTTGCTCTTGATTTTCGCCTGTGCGGAAATCGCAATCCTTGCTGCCGCCTTCCTCATCATGGCATGGGTACACGGCAGTTCTTTACTGTGGCCGGTTATTTGTACCCTGATGTGCGCTCTGATGCCGCTCATCTGGCTACTACATCGCCAGCGTATTCGAAACCTGCACGATTGGGATCGGGTAACCTTCCTGGAGTTGCGCGATGGAAGGATCGCCCTCGTACCGAGCCGGCGCATGCGCCAGGTCGGGTACACGGCGGCCGAGGCCCCGTTTCCATCTGGATCGAGCCTGGAATACCAAGTCAAAACCGGCGACAGTCTTTTTACTGGAGATCACGGGGCGCTGGTTCAATGGTCTTTGTGGGCGGTTGAGCCCAATGGAGCAAAGTGGCAATTGCGCGATTTTGTGGATGAGCTTCGCGTTGGAGTCGCGGCGGCCAACCTTGAGAAGGCCGGTATTGGGTTCCGAGTCATCAAGATTTATGACGGCCAGGAAGGCGAGCACGTGGAGGCCGATGTCACCGCCGAGCGCATTCAGGCTTCATCGAAGACACCGAAGAGAATGCTTGTCACCATCCTCGCCGGAACGTCGAGCCTGTGGCTTGGGGTGTTGGCCGCAGCTTTCGTCCATGACGTAGGGTACGTGGCTGCGATAGGGGCCGCTGGTTTCACCGCTACGGTCGTGCTCGCCCTGCGCTCAAAAACCTCCAGGCGCTCATCCCTCGTACAGGTCGCAACCGCGATTCCCTCCTACGCTGCGGGATTCGCTCTTTCCGTCGTTGCAGTTTGGTACATTTTCAAAAAGTAGAAACAGACTGCTTGTCGCTGGTCCAACGAGGGAGGTTGGGATTACTTCTTTCGCTTGGCCTTGGCGGGTTTCGCGGTTTTCTTGGGAGCCACCTTGGAAACTGTCTTCTTCGCAGCGGCCTTTTTGGCGGGAGCCTGTTGTTCCTCGCTGGCTTCTGACGCCGCCTGACGCTCCAACGCTTTGGTAACGACATAGGCCATTTCGGCAACGGGAGCGGGTTTGCCCGTCCAAATCTCAAACTGGCGGGCGCCCTGCTGGACGAACATCTCCAGACCCGGAATTACCTGAATGTTCTTGGCCCGCGCCATCTTGATGAGCTTGGTCTCCGCGGGGTTATACACCAAATCGAAGACGAACTTCGTATTCAGTTCCTTTTCTTCAAGTGGCGACTGCTTACTGCCGTTCATGCCGACTGGCGTCGCATTGATGATGACGTCGAACTCCAGCTTGGCGACGTCAGCGCGCTTGATGTATTTCACTTTCGCCTGCCGGGCCAGCGCCTGGCCCTTTTCCGCCGTGCGATTCGCGATGAAGACCTCCGCACCCTTACCCTTCAGTCCAAAGGCAGCCGCGCGCGCCGCGCCACCGGCTCCGACAATCAGTACCCTGGCGCCAGTCAGGCTCAAGCGCTGCTGCAAAGGCATGAGAATGCCAGCCACGTCCGTGTTGAAGCCGTAAAGCTTGCCATCGGCGCCGCGCACCACGGTGTTGCATGCGCCAATCTGCCGGGTCAGCGGATCGGAATTCTCCAGCGCCGCAATAATCTCCTGCTTGTAGGGCATGGTCACACTGAGGCCGCGAATGGGAATATCGCGGACACAGGCCATCAGGTCTTTCATGCTCCTGGCGTGCAGTGCCAGGTAAACGGCGTTTACCGCCTCCCGGCGGAAGGCCGAGTTCATCATCACCGGAGAAAGTGTGTGGGACAGCGGATCTCCCACGACGCCATACACTTGCGTGGCCTGATCCACCATATCGATGCGATAGATGTCGCGCAGTTCACTAGCCAACGCCTGACCGGGAGCCGTCTCCTCGCCCTTAGTCGCCGCGCCGAAAGTGAACACGCTTCCCGCCCGCACCCCGAGAACGCGGCTGATGATACCTTGTTCTCCCATGCATACGCCGACCATCTCGTACTTAGCAGAGTTTGTCTCCAGAAACTTCATCATGACCACATTGTCATGCAGACTGGTTGCCGTCGAAACCAGCTTGTAGAAGTCCGCCGGATACTCGGTCATCGCCGCAAACTGCTCATCTAAGCCCTTGGTAGAACGGAAGTTGTGGTGGGAAATAATCATGCCAACGCGGTCGTAGAGATCGCCCAGTTCGCTAGCTTTGAGGGCCTCTGCGCTTTGCAGTTCCAGGTCCACCAGAGGAAATCCGCAATCTGCGGCCTTGCGCAACACGGCCAATTCAGCAGCGAGCGAGCCCTTGAACTTGCCGCCGTTGGTGGCACGGCGACAGGTCCCAATGAACGTCACTTCAGGATGAACTTCGAGCAGAGATCTTAGCTTGGGAATTGCCGTGAGAGGCTGCGACAGATAGTCTAACCTCAACTCAATAAATGGGTTGTCCCGCACCAGGGACTCGGCGCGCTCGCTCATCGTAGCGGCATCAGGGCCGACCACCGCTATGCACAGGCGGGGCAGCCTAAAACGACGGATCCGCTATGCGTAAGTACTTGAAGACTCGCGCATGTAGCAGCCCGATGGTAACCATGCACAAGGAAAGATGCAACCCTCTTGTTGCAGGAATTTCAAATCGGGGGCAAAAAGTCCATCGGAGGGTACGAATCAGAAGTGCTACTGCTGTCGATTCCGGTCACTACTTTTCGCCAAAGACTTCAGCAGTAAATGCTTGCAGATCAGCGCCATAGCGCCATGCATCCGGCGCCAGTCCCGCTTTTAGACAGGTCTGGATAAGAAATGTTTCGGGCCCCCAATCCCACTCCACCGGAACCTGGGGCAAAAGCAGTCCACGGCGGCTGCCTTGAGTTACTACCAGGCCATGCTTTCCTATCTCGATTTGTTCAGGACGAATCGGCCGCAACGGAGAAAGCACACTGATCTCGACCTTCAGGAGCATTGCCTCGTCCGAGTTCACGGGATGGAAACGAGGATCGTCGAGGGCTGCAGCGCGGGCCGTCTCGGCGACGGTTCGATAGAGTGGGCTGGAGGGAAAGACGTAGCCGATGCAACCGCGCAATCGTCCCTGAAGGTGCAATGTCGTAAACGCTCCCCGGCATTCCGCTAAATGTTCGCTCGGGGATAAGAGTTCGAGTTCGCGCTCCTCCACCGCGGCTTCAATGGCATGGTGCGCCAGTCGCAGTAACCAATCTCTTTCTGGCGGAGAATATTCCGGAACTTCCGCAGTCATCACCGCGCGAGTTTCTTCAGATGGCGGGAACATCATCACGCTTCCTTCGCCGGCTCAGAACAAAGGAACGTTTGCGCCGGCGTTTCACCGCCGTCTGGTCGATTCGCTTCCAAAAAGCGATGAAGTAATCGGCGGCGGACCACAGCGACAGCGCCACCATCACCCATATCGACGCCAGCGCGATGGGATGCACCGGCAGGCTGAGGAAATACCACGGCAAATAGGACCAATGATGGTCGATGATCGCCGCCACCACCGAGAAAATCTGCACGAACATTTTCAGTTTTCCCAGGTCGCTGGCCTGGATGGTAAATCCTTCGGAAGCAGCGATGGAGCGTAGTCCGCTCACCAGGAACTCGCGGCCGATGATGATGACGGCTATCCACGCCGGAACGGTCCGCGGATTGAACTGGACCAGCGTGATGAACGCCGCGGCGATCAGCAACTTGTCGGCCACCGGATCCAGCAGCATGCCCATGGTTGTGACCTGTGCGCGCCGCCGCGCCAGGTACCCATCGATCGCGTCAGTGAGCGAGGCTGCGATGAAGACGAAAGACGCCAGCAACTCGCGATCGCCGTTGGCCGAACTGAAGCGATGGCTGGAAAGCACCCAGATCAGCACCGGTATGCTGAGGATGCGAGTAAGCGTGATGTAGGTCGGGAGATTCACAAAAGCCAGACAGGCACACCATCGCCCGCCGCGGCGGGCCGCACCACAGCCGATTATCCTCTACCCGTTAGATCGAAAGCAATCGCAGAAAAGAGGCCAGCCCCGGGATCCAATAACCCAGTGCTGATTTTTGGAACGCGTGGGCGAAGCGCGCTACTCGTCGTGGTGCACTACGATCTCGTCCAGCATAATCGCTGCCTCGTAATGCTCCCAGTAGCTGTATCCCACCGGAATTCCTTTCGCCCAGTCCAGCACGCCCATCCACACCCGCAGCGGGGTGCGCAAGCCGCTGCGGAACTGCGTGATCGAGCGCGCCAGCGTGGCTCCCAGTATGTACAGCAGAATGGCCGGAAAACCCACCGCCAGGGCGAGCAAGCGTAGACAGAAATAAACACGTGACATGAATAACTCTACGGGAGGCGTTCTACACGCGCTGAAAGTTGGACGTTATTATGCCCCAAGTGGAGGCGCGATGCTGCCGCTGATGCAAAATTATTTTTTTCTTCAAACAAAAACACCTTCCGTTTCGGGAAGGTGTTCCAGAAAGGAGTTAACCGAATTGTAACTACGCGTAGATCCCGCGTTGCCGGATCGTGTAGGCCACCCGGTCGATCGCCAGCATGTAGGCGGCAATGCGGTTGTTTACGTGGTGGGTCTCAGCGTAGCGCACCACGTCCTCGAACGAGGACACCATGATGTCCTCCAACTGCGAGTTGACCACCGATTCCTTCCAGAAGTAACCTTGCCGGTCCTGCACCCACTCGAAGTACGAGGCGGTAACGCCGCCGGCATTCGCCAGGATGTCCGGCATCACGAAAACGTGTTTGTCGGCGAGGATGTCGTCAGCCGCAGCCGTGGTGGGCCCATTGGCGCCCTCCACCAGGATCTTCGCCTTCACATGGTCGGCGTTGGCGGAGGTGATCACGCTCTCGGTCGCAGCAGGGATCAGGATTTCGCAGTCGGTCACCAGCAACTCTTCCGTCGGCCGGCGCTCGGCGCCTTTGAAGCCGTGGATGGTTCCTTCCTTTTGCCGGTGCTCCCACAGCGCCGCAATGTCGATGCCCTTGGCGTTGTATAGACCGCCGTCCCACTCGCCGATGCCGACAATCTTGTAGCCGGCATTGTGCATCAGCAGCGCCGCGTTGGAGCCAACGTTGCCGAAGCCCTGAATGATTACGCGGCTGCCCTCGCGCGTCATGTTGTTTTTCTTGATGGACTCGTCGCAGATAATCATGACGCCGCGGCCCGTGGCCTCACGCCGTCCGCGCGACCCGCCCATATTCAGCGGCTTGCCGGTTACCACCGCCGTTACCGTCTGCCGCATGTGCATGGAGTAGGTGTCCAT
>PLBD01000320.1 GCA_003135315.1 Acidobacteriaceae bacterium
CCGCGCTCGTGCAGAATTTCAGCGGCGAAGCACTTCTCTTCGCGCAACAGCCCCAACAGCAGGTGCTCGGTACCGATGTGCTTGTGCGAGAGCCGCTCGGCTTCCTCCGCGGCGTACGCCAGCACACGTTTGCACTCGTTGCTGAGGGGCAGGTCCACGGAAGTGGAGACCTTCTCCCGAATGGTGGTGTGGCCCTCGATCTGTTTGCGGATCGACTCAACCGAAGCGTGGGACCGAAGGAACCGATTGGTGAGCGCTTTGTCCTCGCGCAGAAGACCAAGCAGCAGGTGCTCCGTTTCGATGTAAGGAGAACCAAACTGACTGGCTTCGTAACGTGCGAAGAAGATTACTCGCCGGGCCTTTTCCGTGTACCGTTCAAACATGAAACCTCTCCAAGAGCGCGACCGGAATTTTTTCTCCGGCCGAACTCTGTTACCTGACTCGTCGTGGCCGCCGATCCTCAGATAAAGCTGCTGGGACCGAAGTTCAAAACAAAATGTGCCGCCCCTAAAGGGGCTCGAGTTCAATTAGGTGCAGCGTCCCCAGCGCTTACGCGCTGGGCTAATATTGTTCCGCCCTGCGGGCTGGCTCCCTGCCGATGCAACATCCTGCCCGCTAACAGCTCAACAAACAATTCCGTGCATTCATGCTCAAGACCACTACTACTAACCCGAAGTTGCGCCATACGTTGCCCTTATGCGGACAACGATTGCGGAGACACCTCGACCAACCGCCCCTGCTGCAAACGCAGGACGCGATCGCACTGACGCGCAAACCCAAGATTGTGAGTAACGATGAGCGAGGTCAGGCGATAGTCGCGATGTAACCTGGAGATCAAATTAAAAACCGCTTCCGCTGTCCGGTTGTCGAGGTCCCCTGTAGGCTCGTCCGCCATCAGGATCTTCGGTCTGGTGATCAGAGCGCGCGCTAACGCCACCCGCTGCTGCTCGCCACCAGACAACTCGCCGGACCGATGACTGGCACGGTCCCTTAACCCAACCTCCTGCAACCATTGCAGGGCTTGCTGCCCGGCCTCGCGCCTGCTCGTGCCCCGCATCAGCAAGGGCATGGCCACATTTTCCAGCGCGGTAAATTCGGGCAGCAAGTAATGAAACTGCCAGACAAATCCAAGTTCCCGGCCGCGGAATTCTGCTGCACCATCCTCGGAGAGGCTCCCCAATTGAACTTGGGCGAAGTATACGTCACCTTCCGAAGCACGATCAAGCGCTCCGAGGATATGAAGGAGGGTGCTTTTCCCGGTACCTGACTCGCCGACGATGGCGAGCATCTCGCCGGTTTGCACCTGCAACGACAGGTTCTCAAAGAGCACTAAATCTGAATTACCTGAGCGAAAAACTTTCTTGAGATTTTCCGCCCGCAATAAGCCGTCTTGAACAGTTTGATGCAGCTGCGCTCCGGAGCGACACAAATTCCAGGCAAGTCGCTGAAGCGTTGCCCATTCTGGGACGAGGAACCAGCGATTGACCTATTAAGAATTAGATCATGTATGGGGCGAGAAGTCAGCGACATTACAACGGAAGGGGCAGAGAAAAGGCGCGGCATGTTCAATTTGCCACCGCTCGCGGAAAGTCAGTGTTTCGCGTTATCGGTAAGCAGCGTCTTGCCGCGTTCCTGAGCACGTTGCTGATCTGCCAAGCGTCCTTCGCGCTGGTAGAGCATCGCTAAATGAGACCAGGCGTCGGCCGCCTCCGGATCGAGCTGCACGGCCTGCTCTTCGAAGGCAGTCGCCTGCTTCAGGTCGCCCAAGGCGACCCACGCGGCGGCACGTGTCTGCGCAAGCTCGAAGTTGAAGCTGCGTCCCGCGGTTGCTGCCAGCAGTTCCGGCGGCGCGGAGCTTGAAGCCGCGTCGAGGGCTTGCAGCGCATCCCTGGGCTGCCGGACCTTGAGATAAAGCCGGGCAAGTTCGACCAGTTCCTGCGCTTTCGTTGCGGGATCGGAGCCCAGGCGGATGGACTGTTGCATGGCGTGGACGGCCTGGGGCAAGCGGCCGTCGCTCCGATACAAATCCGCGAGCGAGAGCCAGATGAGGCCGTCATTGGGAGCAAGAGCAAGCGCAGCCAGCCACTCCTGCTCAGCCTGGGAGGATTGTCCGGACGCCAGATAGAGCGCTGCAAGATTCGCCATGGCCTGTACCTTCGTGGACGGGACCGACGACAAGCGGATGACGGCTTGCAGGGCCAGGATGGCCTCCGGGATGCGCTCCTGCCGATGGTAGAGTTCTGCCAGCGAAGACCAGACGGCAGCCTGGAAATCGGGCAGCGAAGCCCATGGGGTAATCTCACGAGGCGCAAGAGCGAGCGCCGTCTGCCATTCCTGCTCCGCTTCGGAGTGGCGCTGCTCGGCATACAGGATCTGGCCGCGATACCAGCGCGCATGAGCGTTGCCGGGAAAGATCGCCATTGCCTTATCGGCGGCGGCCAGCGCTTCGGAGTTGCGGCCCAGCGCGGAGAGAACACGCGCAGCGTTGACCCACTGGTTGAAGGAAGCCGCAGTGAGCGGCAGCGACTCCCGCGGTATGGGCGCAGTGGCGCAGTCGATTTCGAAGCGCTTGATCAAGCCTGCGTTCTGCGGCGTGCTGCGAACCAGCACGATGGAGACCTCGTCGAGATAAACCGGCCGCCATTGCCGGCTGTTGCAGTCCGATTTCAGGCGATCGAGCGGGATTTCGTCCAGCGTGAGCGGGAAGATGATGGTGTTGATGCCGTAGCGGTCGGCTTCCTGCTGCCACAGCGTGGAATCGAGCGCGGTGCTCAGCAGTTCACCACCATGCTGGGCCAGTGCGGGTCCGAAGGGGACTTCCCGTCCGTCAATGTAGTCGCGACGTTGCGGTCCCAGCTTCCACAGAATGTAGCCGCCTTCGTTATAGGTGTTCAGGACCTCACCGGGAAGCTGCTGGTCCTGGATGAATTCGGCGCCGCGGCGCGGGAACCAGCCTGACAATCCAGCGCCAAACGTCGAAAGATTACGTTCGGCAAGGTAGTGATAGTTGGTTATGAGGTCGGCGGAGCGCACAATGGCAAGCGCCGCAAAGAGCGCAACCGCGGCAGTGGCCAGGAGCGAACGCGTTCGTGAATTAGCGATGCGGGAGCGGACCCAGGGAATCGCGGAAGACAGCACGGACCCAGCTACAACCACCACGATGCAGCTGGCCAGGGCGAGCATGCGGACGTGGCGACTGGGTTCGTATGCGGCCCCCAGGAGGAGGATCAATGCCCCGGCGCGGTATTGCAGCACAGCGGTGATCATCGCCAGAACAGTGATCAGGCACAGCAGGTGAAACATGTCGCTGGTGTTCCGCAGGGAGAAACCGGTCAGGGCACTGGTCCAGTTCCACTGCAAGCCGGCCCATTCGTTGATGTAGCGCGAATGCACTCCCTTGGTGAACTGGAGGAGCGCCGGGTAGAGCCTCCATCCCCATGGATTGATGAGGGTAGCGACGGCGGCAGCGAGGAACCACGGAATCTCCTGCCGCAACCGCTGTAACGCCTGAGCGCGACGGCTGCCGGCAAAAGGCAACTCCAATACCTCCAGTCCGGCGAAGGCCACCAGCAGCCCTAAGCCGGAGAAGAAGCTCACGTGAACGTTCACCCAAACAACCATCAGCAGCGGCAGCCACCAGAGCGGGGCAGGGCCAGCCTGGTAGTTCTGCCAAAGCAAAGACAGATACGCGGCGAAGAGAACGACGGCGAACAGTTCCGACCGGGGAACCGTGCGGTAGGCGATGAAGGGCAGGGCAACGATGGCGATGGCGGCTGTAACCGCCGTGCCGCGGCGGAGCAACAACGCCACGGTAGCCAGGCAGGCCGAGGCGCTTAGCCATGAAAGCAGGGAGAAGCCCCCGAGCAAGTAAAGCCAATAAAGGATCAGTCCGCCGCCGGCGGGATAGATCGCGGGTGCTCCGGGGACGGTATAGGAAAAGACGTCGGTGGAAAAGACATGATGATGCTGGGCTACCCAGCGGCCTGTCGCCAGGTGCCAGCCAAGGTCGGGATCGCCGACGGTAGCCAGGCCAGCCAGAAACGCATACACCAGAGCGATGGCGCCCAGCACCAGAAACAAGCGCCGATCGAGCCGGGATTGCTCCCCGGGCAAATCGTTTGCAGGCGACAGATTGAATGAGGGAGTGGGCGACTTAAGCCAGGTCACCATTCGTCCATCCAGTTCCGATACTTTACAGAACGCCCGCTCACGCTTCTACGCTTTGGGCCGTTCGGATGTGAAGCCCAGCCGATTCATCTGGATTACATCGCGGGAACGCCAGCCAGGCGGATACGCAACAGTCTATCAACCACTGGGGATGCGTGCTATGCGGGGGTTGGCATTCTGAAGCGGCCGCACTGCCAAGGCGCGGCTCCGGGAAACCGCAAAAACGGTATCGGCGCGGAACTGTGACGGTGAGTGTGGATCGACCATCACCTGCTGTCGCAGTGCGTTCGCCCCGCGAAACGGATTTTGAAAATTCTCGCACAGAGCCGATTTTGCATTGACCCACATCTGGACCGGGGATAGACTGCTGCAAACAACCGGGGCCCCCTTTTCCATATCTCAATAAAGGAGACCGGCCATGCACCAGTACGCCACTTCTGGTGAAAGATTTCACCTCAACCACATCCCCATTTCCGGCACGATTCGCATCGCAGCAGTCCTTGCACTCACACTAACTCTGCTCACGGCACAATCCGTACACGCGCAGACGTTCAGCTATCTACATCTGTTTAACGGCGGATCGGACGGCGCGAATCCGGTGTCCGGGGTGACTGTCGGCGGCGGCGGAACTCTTTATGGAACCGCATCGGGTGGCGGGAGTGCAGGAGACGGCACGGTTTACAAATTGACGCT
The DNA here is from genome assembly GCA_003135315.1 of Acidobacteriaceae bacterium. Lineage (GTDB taxonomy): Bacteria > Acidobacteriota > Terriglobia > Terriglobales > Acidobacteriaceae > Bog-257. Next base: position 4,861 of record PLBD01000320.1, read on the forward strand.
CAAACATGGCGGCTGGGTCCTCGACCCGCTCTGGGAATTCGCTGGCGGCAACGATGGAGCCGTCCCGTATGCGGGCGTGGTAGCCGGGAGCAACGGCGCGCTCTACGGGACGACGTACCGAGGCGGCGGTACTTTAGAGTACGGAATCGTATACGAACTGAGGCCCCCGGCCACGGCTTGTAAGACAGCGATTTGCTACTGGAACGAGACGATCATCCACTCCTTTACAGGTCCGCCGAACGATGGATCAACACCTTACCTGGGCAAGCTTATCTTCGACAGCTCTGGGAATATGTACGGAACGACCTACGACGGCGGCACACACAGCGAAGGAAACGTCTACGAGTTCTCGCCACAGTCAGGAGGCGGCTGGACGGAGAGCATCCTTTACAACTTCGACGATGGCACAGATGGGGGCTACCCGGTCGCGGGTGTGATCGAGTCTGCAGGGGCTCTGTACGGCACGAACTTCGTCGGCGGTACCGGCTCGCAGGGAGTTCTCTACCAGTTGACCCCGGCCGGACCGCCGTGGACGGAAGAGACACTAGCTAACTTCGGCGGCAGCGCAGGCTATCAACCTTACGCTACGCCGATCGTGGATCAGTCGGGAAATCTTTATGGCACTACCGAAAGTGGCGGCCCCGGTGACAGCGGGACGGTATACGAGGTCAGCCAGGCGGACGGAAGTTGGAGCTTCTCCTCCGTCTATGTGTTTGGGGGCTCGCATCCTGCCTGCAACCCCTACGCCGGCGTCACGCTGGGCGCAAACGGCAACTTATTCGGGGTGTGCCAGGCGGGTGGCGCCAACAATGATGGTTGGGTCTTCGAGATGCCGACGACCTGTAATGATACCTGCACGCCCACCGACCTGTACGACTTCACAGGTTCGGCTGCGTGCCTCGCTCAAGGGCCGGTTACCTTCGACTCCAGCGGCAACCTTTACGGCACTTGTTACGGAGGTGGCAACACTGGCAGCAACTGTAACCAGGCGTATGGCTGCGGCAGCGTTTGGGAGCTTGAGGGCGTACTGAATCTCCACTGAGGCCTCAGCCGCTGAGGTAAGCCTTCACCACAACCCCAGCGGCTGGAACGAAGTGCTCTAGGGGGCCTACCAGATGCGCACGCGGTCGGCAGGGGCGAGGTACAGCGTCTGGCCAGGTTGAACGTCAAAGGCCGAGTACCAGGCGTCGATGTTGCGAACCGTATCGGCGCGAAACTGCGCCGGAGAGTGCGAATCGACCATCACCTGCTGGCGCTGCGCAGCATCTCGCGTCTTCGAGGCGTAGTCCTGACCAAAGGCGATGAAGAACTGCTGATCGCCGGTAAATCCGTCCTGCATGGGAGGGGTCTTGCCGGCGAGCGAAGCGTGGTAGCCGTCAAACGAGGCGGCGAGACCGGAGACGTCGGCGATGTTTTCCGCCAGCGTCTGCTTGCCATTTACATGCAGATCGGGGAACGGCATGTAAGCATCGTACTGGGCGGCAAGTTTGGCCGTGGCTTCGTCAAAGTGGGCGAGGTCGGCGGGAGTCCACCAGTTGCGCACCTGGCCTTTGGCGTCGAAGGCGCTGCCTTCGGTGTCAAAGGTGTGGCTAATTTCATGGCCGATGACCGTGCCGATCGCGCCGTAGTTAGCCGCGGCCGGCGCTTTGGGATCGAAGAATGGAGGCTGGAGAATCGCAGCCGGGAAGTTGAGGGCATTCTGCAACGGGAGATTCACGGCGTTGACGGTCTGTGGCGTCATCGACCATTCATGCCGGTCGACGGGCTTGCCTAGACGCGCCAACTGACGGTGGTATTCGAACAAGTTGCCGCGCCAGACATTGCCGAAGATGTCGCCGGCTTTCACTTCGTAAGCCGAGTAGTCGATCCACTTCTCGGGATAACCGATGCCGACGTACAAGGTGTCGAGCTTGGCTTGCGCCTCGGCCTTGGTCTTCGGGTCCATCCAGGAAAGCGCGGCGATGCGCTTGTGATACACAGCAATGATATTGGCGACCATGGCATCGGCCTGGGCCTTGGCTTCGGGCGGGAAGTACCGCTGGGCGTAGAGTTGTCCGACATCGTCGCCGAGAAAGCGATTGACGACAACTACGCCGCGCTGCCAGCGCGGCCGCTGCTGGGTCGTGCCCTGGAGCACTCCGCCGAAGAAAGCATAGCGCTCGTCAGAGAATGGCTTGGACAGATAGGGCGCGGACTCTTCGATAGTGTGGTAGGCGAGCCAGTCTTTCCATGTTTCGAGCGATGTCGATTCCACCAGCGCGGACTCTCCAGCGAAAGCCGTCGGTTGCCAGACGATGAAGCTGGGTTGCTTGCTGAGTCCCGCGCCGCGGAAATACTCCGCCCAGTCGAGACCGGGAGCTTTGGCAGGAAAATCGGATTGCGTCCAGTTGTTGTTGGCCTTGTGGATGTCGTCGTTGTCCGCCAGGCTGAGATGTTTTTCCGCGATGGCGTGTTCCAAAGCGACGATGCGCTCAGCGCGAGCGTCGGTGTCGGTAAATCCTGCCAGCTTGAGCATGGCCGAGATGTGGGCCTGATACTTGGTGCGCACTTCCTTCATGTGCTCGTTGTCGGCGAGGTAGTACTCACGGTCGGGCAGTTGCACTCCGCCCTGGAGCAGATAGGGTGCGTAGTGTTCGGAGTCGTTGAAGCCGGGAGCCACCCACAATCCAAACAAGTGCGAGGTATGAAAGTTAGTGTTGTTCAGCGCGTCGACATCGGAGCGCAGGGTTTCGCCGAGCGCGAAGGCCAGTTCTTTCTTGTTGCCGATGGCGGCAATGGCCTTGAGGCGCGGTTCCAGAGGCGAGAGACCTTTGGCGTCGATGGCAGCCTCGTCCATATAGGAGTTGTAGAGGTCGGCGATCTTGCGCTGGCTGGAGCCGGCCGCAGCGGTGCTCTTGGCGGCTTCTTCAATGATGGCGGCAGTGTTCTTGTTGGCGACGTCGTCGAGCGCGGAGAAGACGCTGAGGCGGGCGCGGTCGGCCGGGAGCGCGGTGCGCGTGATCCAGTCGCCATTGCAGTAGAGATAGAAGTTATCGCCCGGCTTCACCGCGGGATCCATGTTGGAGGCGTTGATGCCGTGAGTTTCCGGTTTGGGCGCGTCCTGCGCTTGAGCGGGAAGCATGGTGAGAGCGACGCCGCAGACGGCAGCACATTTCAAAAGCGAATACAGCGACTGAGATAGGAATGTCATGATTGGCTCCAAAGGCAGGCGCANNAAATGCAAAGAAAAAGGGTAACACGGCGCAGGGCGGGATGCAGCGAGGGGTGGGATGAAGTGCAGAAGTGGGTGGAGTGAGAAGAGGAGCGTGCCGGCGCCGCGAGTCAGGCAATTTTGGTGTGCCAAAACGTCGCCTCTTGATTCTCGTCGCCGCCCACCCACTCTGTTGCTATCCTGCCATCGAGAATAGGCCAGTTCTTTAGACGGAGATACGGAACAAGCGGAAACACAGACGGACTAAAGGGCACTGCGGGCTCTGGGTGTAGGATTCCAACCATGTCCGACCGCGCGCCGGAAATCGCAACAAGAAGGATTGCGGAAATACTGCGTCGGTAGCAGATGATCTCCCTCCCACTTTTGCCGGGCCTAAGAAAGGCCGAGCGACGCAGATCGGTGAATTGTGCCGCGCGATCAGCAGGCTCTCCGAGCGTATGTCTGATAACTGGATCAGACACTAGCAGCCGTTCGGCGGCTAATCGGTGAATTAATAGTCCCGCAAAATCATAAGACAGGGTTATTGCGAGAACTCGGGGATGAGGATGGCCGGCTAACTGGGCGGCCTTTGAAGCGGCAGCATTGTTGAGCGCAGGCGTTATGAGAGCGAAAGCGCCGCCGCCACTTCCCGTCATCTTTTCGGGTAACCCTGATCTCCGCGAAGCGGCACGGGCTTGTAGAGACGTTACCTCGACCAAGAAGGTCTCGCTCTTGGAGGGTCGACACAGGAAATCCGGGCCGCCTGTGCTGGGGTCTTCGAAAATGTCAGGACGGGCCTTCGCGGACCAAAGGATCGAGAACAGAACCGCTTCGGCAGCGGCGGCGTAGCGGTCCGAGTTCGAACGCCGTTCGAACAGTTCTAGGTGAAGGTAATAGCGGTTGCGCGAGAGAAAGGTCCGATAGGAATCGACCACCTGGTCAATGGAAACCCCACGTGGATGAAAGGCAGTTCCAGCCATTTGCTCTGCGCCTGTTTCTACTCGTATCTTAGCGCCTCGGCGGGGAGGACGCTGGCGGCGGACCATGAGGGATACAGCGTTGCGATGAAGGAGACGCCGATGGCGACCAGGGCGACCAGCACGCCGTCCAGCGGACGAGGCGCGAAGGGGACGTAGTCGATGGAGTAGACCTCGGCGGAGAGCGCGATCAAGTGATAGTGTGCGCCCGCCCAGGAGAGCGTGAAGCCGGCGATCAGACCCAGCGCCGTTCCGATCACGCCGATGAGGATTCCCTGATACATGAAGATGCGGCGGATTTGCCGGCGCTTGGCGCCCATGGAGACCAGGACGGCGATGTCGCGCGTCTTCTCCATCACCATCATGATGAGCGAGATGAGGATGTTGAGCGCGGCCACGAAGACGATGAGGCCGATGGTGATGAAGGTGACGACGCGCTCCAGGCGCAGGGCGTGGAAGATGGCGCGGTTCTGCTCCATCCAGTTGGTTGACATGAAGCCTTTGCCGGCGGCGTCTTCGAGTTGCCGGCCGATCGCGCCGGCCTGGTAGATGTCGTCAACTTTGAATTCGAGCACCGAGACCACGTCGCTGAGGTCGAAGAGCCGCTGCGCGTCCGAAAGACGAATGAAGGCCCAGGTGTTGTCGTAGTCGAAGAA
>PLBD01000513.1 GCA_003135315.1 Acidobacteriaceae bacterium
GCGGCTGCGCGGCTCGCGCGAGCAGGAGTTGCAACTGCTGACGTCGCCGGAGGCGCGAGAGATCCTGCGTCGGCGGGACATTGAGTTGATCAGTTATCACGAACTGTAGGGACTGTCGCGATACAATGAATTTCCCGCCGTCCCGGGGCCGGATCAAATGCAATCCTTCTCGCAATTCTTGTCGCAAGCTGGCGAAGACTCGATCGTCACCACCGCGCCGTGCCGCGCCGATCTTGCCGGCGGGACGATCGACATCTGGCCTCTGTACCTGTTTCATCCCGGGGCGGTGAGCGTAAACGTCGCACTCAGCATCCTGACTGCCTGCAAGATCACGCCCCGAGCGGGCAGGGAGATCGTACTCAAGTCGCACGATACCGAGCGCGAGGACCGCTTTGCCTGTTTGGAAGACTTGCTGGCTGCGCAGTCGTGTGCCCATCCGCTGGCAGCATACCTGGTCCGCTTCTTCAAGCCTGATCGCGGTTTTACGCTGGAAACGTACTCCGAATCGCCGGCGGGGGCTGGTATCTCGGGTTCCTCGGCGCTGATGATCGCCACCAGCGCCGCGCTGGCCCGCTTTGTCGGGCGCGAGATCGAGATTGAACAGATTCGGGTGATCGCGCAAAATGTGGAAGCGCAACTCATCGGCGTGCCCACTGGCTGCCAGGACTATTACCCGGCGATGTACGGCGGCGTCAGCGCGGTTCATCTGGAAGTCGCCGGCGTCAGGTGGGAGCGAATTGCGGTATCCCTCGACGAAATAAACCACCGCTTTGTGTTGTTCTACACCGGAGCGCCACGGCAGTCGGGTATCAACAACTGGGAAGTTTTCAAGCAACATATCGACGGTGATGACCGCGTAAGCGGCAACTTTAAGGAGATTTCGCGGATCGCCCAGGCCATGCATTGCGCGCTTGCCGGCGAGCAGTGGGACGAGGTTGCTAGGCTGATGGGCGAGGAGTGGGAGTTGCGCCGCACAAATGCTCCTGGGATTGCGACCCCGCTCATTGATAAGCTGATCGAAGTTGCCATGCACAGCGGGGCGCGAGCCGCCAAGGTCTGCGGTGCCGGCGGCGGCGGTTGTGTAATAGCGTTGATCGAAAAGGGCAGTCGGCAGCGCGTAGAGGAGGCCATCCGCCAGCAAGGCGGACAGCCGCTCAATTTTCAGGTCGCGCGCGAAGGGTTGCGATTCCACTCCGTGAGCACACGGCAAATGGCCAGGGTATAAGCATGTTTACTGACAGCAAGGGAAAACTACAACCGATTTGGGCGTTCGTGTTCGCGGTGCTCCTGGGTGCCCTGGCATTTGTTGTCGCCGGCAATATTGCATTCGAAGCCTCGGGCGACCACCCTTTTCGTCGCGAGTTGGTTTTCCGCGTACTGTGGACCCTGCTGTTGTTCGGCATCTTCATCTGGCTGCTCACGGTTGGCGATCACATCGAGGAGCACCGCGTTGCCGCCCAGGGATTGCCCCGGGTCAAGGGCTGGCTGAAGCAGTTTCTGCTGGGCACCCTACTGGGATTCACCTTCACAGTCTTGGCCGTCGCGCCCATTTATTTCCTGGGACACTTTCGGGCCAAGAACCTGATGACCTGGCAACTTGTCCCCAACCTGGTTGCAGTCATCCTGACGTTGCTGTGTGGTGCGCTTGCTGAAGAGTTAATGTTTCGCGGCTATCCCTTCCAGCACCTGGAGAAGGCAATCGGCGCTCTGTGGGCGGTCTTGGTCTTTTCGGTTTTCTATGGACTGTTGCATCTTTTTAACCCCGGGGCTGGCCCGTGGGGAATCGCCAATACTATCCTCATCGGAATACTTTTGACGATCGCTTACCTCCGCACCGGAGCGTTGTGGCTGTCATGGGGGATCCACTTCGGCTGGAATGCCACACTGGGACTTGTATTGGGTCTGCCTGTCAGTGGCTTCCGCTATTTCAACCTGTGGATTTACACCCAGGCGTACGGGCCGAAATGGCTTACGGGCGACTACTACGGAGTAGAAGCGGCCACGACTGGCACCGTCGCCATACTCATCGGAATCCTCGTTGTCTGGAAGTTGCCGGTCCAAAAGCTGCCGCAGCCGGCCTCGCAACCGTCAGCGGAACCAGTCTTGCATGGCCTCTCGGGCATCAACCCCTAGCATTTGCCGCCGGCATCCTCTGCGGGCGATGTTGTTTTGCGCGCGTTGGAGTGAACTCCGAATGGGAATATAATTAGCCTCAACCGGGGACCTCTGATGAACCGCGCTTTTTTCTCCCTCTTCGCGACGGCAATTTTTTTGTTGCCGCTTGCGCTAACGGCCAGCGACCCGAAGACTCCCGGCTCAACTGAACAATTGACGCCACAAACGAAGTTGCTCATCATGCGCGACCTAACTGCCGAGCGCGTGTTTGTGCGCACTCCACTTCCGATGGGCGAGCGTGGCCTGGCCATCAAGGATGGCAAGGTGACCCCCAGCCAACAGCAGGTGGCGCAGCTAGTGATGGAGCATGGTTTTGCCGCCAAGCCGGGTGACCGTGTTGTCATCACCAATGTCTTGATCAAGGAGAAGTCCATCGTCATTGAGATCAATGGCGGAGGAAAGAAGCACGAGAAGTGGTATCAGCATGTGGAGTTAGGAGCGAACGGGACGACCACGCCGGTGGGTGGTGCGCCCAAGAGCCTCGAAGCCAAAGGCTCGAGTGTAACGCTCGAGTTCGACAAATATGTGCCCGAGCTGACGGGTGACCAGGTGCGGGAGATGCTGGCTCCGGTGTTCGACTTTAAAGCCCTGAACCAAGCCGAGGCGTATGAGAAGACCCTGCCTCCGAAGGTGCAGGAGGCGATCAAGAACCACCAGGTGCTGGTGGGCATGGACCGCGATATGGTGATCTATGCCAAGGGCCGGCCGCCGAGAAAGATTCGCGACAAAGACGACAAAGGCGTGGATTACGAAGAATGGATCTATGGTAATCCGCCGCAGGAAGTGGACTTCGTGCGCTTCCAGGGAGTTTTCGTTTCGCGCCTGGAAATCATGACCGTGGATGGCCAGAAGATTGTACGCACGCAGAAGGAAGTGGATTTGCAGTCGCAGGAGAACGAGCTGGCGGCGAAGAAGCCCGAGCAAAAGCCGGCGGATGCTCCCTCGCTGCTTCGTCCGGGCGAGCAGGCGGCGAGTGCGCCGGATACACGCAGCGCACCGCAGACGGCCTATCCGTCGCCCGGCAGCACGACTCCAACCGATCCTCCTGGAGGAGCGTCGCCTCACTGGCAGTTGGCTGGCCTGTAGGCAATGCCTGCTGCACACAATTTGTCGCGCTGAACCCCACGCCGTTACACTGGGAGAGTGAGGATCGCACTCGGTCAGATCAACACCGTTGTTGGGGACTTCTCCGGCAATTCCGAAAAGATCATTGAGTACGCCCGGCGCGCGCGCAGCGGCGGTCTGGACCTTATCCTCTTTCCCGAACTCTCGGTTTGCGGTTATCCGCCACGCGACCTCGTAGAGCGGCCATGGTTTGTGGAGCGCAACCGGCTGGCCGTGGAAAACATTGCACGTGAGACACAGGGTATCGCTGTAATCTGTGGACTGATAACTCCAGCGAACTCCTCAACCGGCAAGTCGGTCTTGAACTCGGCAGCTTTGCTCCGCGATGGCAAGATCGCGTTTGTGCAATCGAAGCGATTGCTGCCTACCTACGACGTCTTCGACGAGATGCGCAACTTCGCCCCAGCTGACCGCCAGCAGCTCTTCGCCTTCGATGGCCAGCAGTTGGCACTGACAATCTGCGAGGATGCCTGGAACGACAAGCACTTCTGGGACCGCCGGCTCTATGGAGTCGATCCCGTGGAAGACTTGATCGGCGCCGGCGGGAAAGTTCTCCTGAACATCTCGGCGTCGCCGTTTTATTTGCGCAAGCGCGAACTGCGGCACGACATGCTGGCCGCCATCGCGACCAACTATCGCGTGCCGGTCGCCATGGTCAACCAGGTCGGCGGCAACGACAGCCTGGTGTTTGACGGCTCCAGCTTTGTCCTGGGGCCGGGCGGGGAAGTGATCGCCCAAGCCAAGTCGTTCGAGGAAGATCTCATCTGCTTCGATACTGAAACGCTGACGGGCGATGTTCGTGCGCGCGATGAAGGGCTGGAATCCAGTGCTTATTCCGCGCTGGTGCTGGGCACGCGCGATTACGTTCACAAGTGTGGTTTCCGCCAGGTTGTGCTGGGTTTGAGCGGAGGCATCGATTCCGCGCTGACCGCCTGCATCGCCGTCGATGCCCTGGGGCGTGAGAACGTAGTCGGCGTAGGCATGCCAGGTCCGTACTCGTCGCGCGGCAGCATCGACGATGCCGCGGAACTGGCGCGCAATCTTGGCATCCGCTTTGAGCTGGTTCCGATTGGCGACATCTTCGACGCCTTCGGCAAAGCGCTCGCACCCGTGTTCGCTGGCCACCAGCCTGACGTCACGGAAGAGAACATTCAGGCCCGCGTTCGCGGCTCGCTGATAATGGCCGTCTCAAACAAGTTTGGTTGCCTGGTGCTGACCACGGGCAACAAATCGGAGCTGGGCGTGGGATACTGCACGCTCTATGGCGATATGTGCGGGGGCCTGGCGGTGATCTCCGATGTGCCGAAGACGCTGGTCTACAGGCTGGCCAACTTCGTAAACTCACGTTCGCCGGTTATTCCTCAGTCAACCATCGAGAAGCCGCCGTCGGCGGAGTTGCGCGCGGACCAGAAGGACAGCGACTCCTTGCCTCCGTATGAGGTTCTGGATGCGATTCTGGAAGACTACATCGCGGACAACAAAGCCCCGGACGCGATCTCGGCGGAACATGGCTATGATCCGGACCTGGTGCGCAAGATCGCGTGCATGGTGGACAAGAGCGAGTACAAGCGCCAGCAGGCAGCCCCAGGACTGAAGATTTCCGAGAAGGCCTTCGGCTTTGGCCGCCGCTATCCGATTGCCGCGAAGGTTGAGGTGTGTGGGGGAAGCGACTAGCAATTAGCTCTTAAGCGGCGGGTAAATTAGTTTCTATTGGTGATGCTTTGTGCCAAATGCTAATGGCTTGCTAAT
>PLBD01000239.1 GCA_003135315.1 Acidobacteriaceae bacterium
GCCCATCTCCCAATTGAAGCCCAGCTTCATGGCGCGATCGATTTCGACGATTGAATCGGAAATCTCGCCAATGCGATTCGCAGCGTAGGTCCACAGGTCGGACAGTGCAGACCAGAGAAACACGCTGGCCTTGTCTTTCGACGGCGCCAGCAACATGCGGAGCCGCTCCGGTAAATCGTCAACGGTCTTCGCCATCTCCAAGGAAGGGAATTTCGGCCGCTGCGAGGGGCGATATTCCATCGTCTTCCAGTCGAGCGCGAAGATTTCGCTTTTGCCGTCTTTCTTGTTTTTGCGGTAGAAGCCGCCCTTGGTCTTATCGCCAAGCCACTTGCGCTCCAGCATCTGGAGGAAGAAGTCGGGGAGCTTCAGATCGCCGCGCTCGTCGCGAATGTTGGTAGTAGCGTTGCGGACGACGTGTCCCAAAATGTCGAGGCCGACAAGATCGGTCAGGCGGAAGGTCGCCATCTTCGGCCAGCCGACCGCAGTTCCGGTCAGCGCGTCCACTTCCTCGATGCTGAGGTCCATCTCCTGCATCAGACGCATGACATTGAGTGCCGAGAAAGTGCCGATGCGGTTGGCGATGAAGTTGGGCGTGTCCTTGGCGAAGACCACGCCCTTGCCCAGGTGGAGATCGCAGAAGTGCGCGATGGTTTCCATGGCCCCGGGATCGGCGTCGGGCGTGGGGATCAACTCCAGCAACCGCATGTAGCGCGGCGGATTGAAGAAGTGCGTGCCGAACCAGTAGCGGCGGAAGTCGTCAGGAAATCCTTCCACGATCCTGGCCACGGGCAGCCCGCTGGTGTTGGTAGTGATGATGGCGCCGGGCTTGCGAATGGCTTCGATCTTGCGCAACAGGCTGCGCTTGATCTCCAGGTCTTCGACGACAGCCTCGATGATCCAGTCGACGTCGGCCAGCTTGTGCAGATCGTCGTCAAAATTCCCGATGGTCACCAGGCGCGCAAGCGACGGTTCGAAGAACGCAGCAGGCTTCGACTTGACGGCGGCTTCCAGGCCAGCGGCGGCGAAGCGGTTGCGCGCCGGGCCATCAGCATCGGGAGGAACGATGTCGAGGAGATAGGAAGGAACACCGGCATTGGCCAGGTGCGCGGAGATGCGGGCGCCCATGGTGCCCGCGCCCAGAACGGCGACTTTCTCAATCCGTCTTAGCATGAGATCTAAATGGCTCCGGCGTCAGACCGAACCAGAGGGGCCTGACTCAATTCGCGCTAGCGACTTAATTTGCGGCAAGGATCGCCCGGCTATAAGTCTTGAGTGATTTGAATTCAGGAATCGGTGCGGTGCTTCTTGTGGAAAGACACTCCACACAACAGTCGCCTCCAACCAGCAACAGCAACTAGCGGCCCAAAATACAAGCAGCGCGCGCCGTAAGATGTGGGGTGAGGATGGCAACGACGCGCGCCGTATTAAGTTGGTTCGATAGTAATGAATGAATCGTCATTCAGTCAACAAAAATCGTACAAATAAAATCTCGTTCCCGAATTGGGATCAGGAGATCAGTTTGGCGAGAAGGAAAGCGGCTCCAGCCGCAAGTCCACCAATCACAATAGTTTGCGAGGCAGAACGACCAGCCCGTGCGCCGGTGAAGCGGCCCTTGATGTAGCCGAAAACTCCCAAAGCAATCAGCGTCACGGCCACCGACCATAGCAGCGCCGTCCGCGCGCTGTGCGACACCATATAGGGCGAGAGCGGAATTATGCCTCCGGCGATGTAGGATGCGGCGATGGTGGCCGCGCTTTGTAACGCGCGCTTAGGATCGGGCTCTTCCAAACCCAACTCGAAGCGCATCATGAAGTCGACCCATTCCTTTGGCTTGCGAGTCAGCGCCTGCACGACCGGCACGCTTTCTTCGCGCGAGAGCCCGTAGTCGGCGAAGACCTTCTGCACTTCGCGCGCCTCCTCCTCGGGAACGTCCTGTACTTCCTGCATCTCGCGCTGACGTTCGCTGGCGTAGTGCTCAGCATCGCTCTTGGCGGCCAGATAGCCGCCGAGACCCATGGCGATGGATCCGGCGGCGATTTCCGCCAACCCGGCGACGACGACGATGTGGCTGTTGTCGATCGCGCCCGAGAGTCCGGCCGCCAGCGCGAATGGGACTGTCAGGCCGTCGGACATTCCAATGACGACGTCGCGGACCACCTCGCCCGCGGTGAAATGGCGCTCAATGTGAGGGGTTTGCGGCATGCTCTCCTACCTCGGGATGGGCGGTCACGTACTGTAGCGCTCGCTCGGCGACTTCCCTCTCGCCCTTGTAACTGAGAAGCGCGGGCGCCTTGTCGAGCGGGATCCAGAAGGCGCGCTGCACTTCGATTCGCATCTCCGGCTTGATGTTTCCCAGCTTCCCCGCGCGATAAAGCAGCAGGTAGAAGCTGACGATTTTGAAGACACGAGCGCGATCGCCCCAGGTGCGCACGTAAACGTATTTGATGTCGGCGAGCTTGCTGACGACTTGGGCGCGAAGCCCGGTCTCCTCCTCGACTTCGCGCAGCGCGGTCTGGTCGGGCTTTTCGCCTTCGTCGATGGCGCCCTTGGGCAGTGCGATGATCGCAGGGGGAGTTTTCTTGCGCTGGCGACCGGTCTTCACCGCCGTTTTTTTCGGACGCTCCATCTGAGGTTCGATGACGGCCAGAAACCAGCGGCCGCGCATCTTGCGCAGCACCACACCGCCAGCCGAGAACTCGCGCGCCATGGGTGAGTCTCCAAGGAACGGCTAGTTTGGCAGAGTCGGGGGGACGGTGACAACCGGAGGTGACGACAAGCCACGTTTCCCTGACTACCTCGATGATGTAATCTGCTAATTCCTGCGGTTTGCGAATCAGCCGTGCGTAGTCTCCGGAGGAGAACCTCATTGTTCCGTTCGGCCACTGGTATCCTGTGCTTCCTTACGCTCCTGCCATTTGTCCTGATCCAGCCGGGTGCTCCACCTACCGGCCGCCAGCAAACGACCCCTGCGCCATTCACCGCCCCGGACAAGATCTTCGGCTATCGGAACCCAGCGGCGGAACTGCAAGCGGAAAAAATCTTCCTCGCGGTCCCGGATCCGAAGATGGCCAGGCAGCACTTGCAGATTCTGACGGCTGCGCCGCACGTGGCCGGTTCGCCTGAGGACCGCCGCACCGCCGAGTATGTATTGCAGCTGTACACCGCTGCCGGACTCGATGCCTCCATCCAGCCGTACAAGGTCTGGATGGCTTTGCCGCTGGACATTCGCGTGGACCTGGTTGCGCCCCCGGGAGTGGTGATGCACGGGCCTTCGCCCGAGCACGTGAGCGACGATCTGTTTCAGAAAGATCCCAGAATTCTGCCTGCCTTCAACGAGTATTCTCCGTCGGGCGACGTGACCGCCGACGTGGTCTACGCGAATTATGGAAGGGTCGAAGACTTCAAGAAGCTGAAGGAGATGGGCGTCGATGTAAAAGGCAAAATCGTCATCATTCGCTATGGCGAGATCTTTCGGGGAGTGAAGGTGTTCCTGGCCGCACAATATGGAGCGGCAGCGGTCATCCTGTATTCCGATCCCTACGACGACGGCTATTACAAGGGCGACAAATATCCCAAAGGCCCGTGGCGCCCCGATACCGGCGTACAGCGCGGGTCGGTGCAATACCTGTTCCGCTATCCGGGCGATCCCACAACGCCAGACATCGCCTCCGTGCCCGACCTGCCAGAGAGCAAGCGCATTGCGCCGGAGGAGGCGACGAACCTGCCGAAGATTCCGGTGACTCCGTTGTCGTACGCGGACGCCACGCCGATCATGGCCAACCTCGGCGGCCCGGAATCGCCTCGCGGCTGGCAAGGGGCGCTGCCCTTCACCTATCACGTCGGACCCGGACCGGCGAAAGTGCACATGGCGATCAAACAGAATTACCGCTTCACGACGATCTGGGACGTGATTGGAGTGGTGCGCGGATCGGAACTGCCGAACGAGTGGGTGGTGACGGGCAACCATCGCGATGCCTGGGTGTACGGCGCGGTGGATCCCAGCAGCGGGACGGCAGCGCAACTGGAAGCAGTACGCGGTATCGGAGAGCTGCTGAAAACGGGGTGGCGTCCCAAGCGCACGCTGGTTTTCGCCAGTTGGGATGGCGAGGAAGAAGGCCTGATCGGCTCGACCGAATACGCCGAGGGGCACGTCAAAGAGCTGTCGCGAGCGGTGGCCTACTTCAACATGGACGTCGCCGTGGCTGGACCGGACTTCGGAGCGTCGGCGGTGCCCAGCTTGAAACAGTATCTGCGGGACGTAGCCAAGTCGGTGCCCAGTCCGAAGGGCGGCAGTGTCTACGACCAGTGGAAGGTGACCGCCGAGCATGAAAAGGAAGGCAAGAACCGGACGGAGACGTTGATGACGCCGTCTCCCAGCCGGCCGGCGGCTGCCGGAAGCGGTGATGTCCCGGTAGGCGACCTGGGCGGCGGCTCCGATTACACGCCCTTTCTGCAGCATCTTGGCGTGCCATCGGCGGACATCGGCTCCAAAGGCCCCTATGGCGTTTACCACTCTGCTTTTGACGACTTTGAATGGTTCACCAAATTTGCCGATCCGACGTTCGTCTACGAGCAGCAGATGGCGCGCCTATACGGCCTGGAAGCCATGCGTATGGCGTCGACGGATGTGCTGCCCTTGAACTATGAAGATTACGGCAGGGAAATCGCCGAGTACGTGAAGACTGCCGAGCAACGCGCCAAGACGGCGTTCGGCGATCAGGCGCCGTCGTTTGCTGATGCGACGCAAGCGGCCGAGCGGCTGCAAAAGGCCGGCGCAGATCTGGTAAAGGCGCAGAGTAAGCTGATGGGCGATCCGGGCGTGATGAATCTGGTGCTGCGCAATACCGAACGAGCTTTTCTCATCGATGGCCTGCCCGACCGCCCGTGGTTCAAGCACGCGATCTATGCGCCGGGCGAACACACCGGATACTCGGCGGCCGTGATTCCCGGGGTAAACGAGGCCATCGAGAACAATAATCTGACGCTTACGAAGCAGCAGTTGCAGCTTCTGACGGGAGCGTTGAACCGCGCGGCGGGAGCGCTGGAGATGGCGAGGTAAAGGCAGCAATTAGCAATTAGCAATTAGCCGTCAGTTGAATCGGATTGGATTGATGTTCTTGTCAATTTGAATTGTCACCCGGAATGAGTGTGAGAACCGTGCCGTCCCTACGGGACTCGGTTCTTTCTTTACACGATACCCAGCACTCCGCCTTCGGCTGCGTGCCGGGCTAGACTGACTCCGCGCCTACGGCGCTCGATTTGCGGATTTCCTACTTCACTGCCCAAAACTCAAAGCTAGTCCTCACATGCGCCCTGAAACGCTGCCGTGCCTGCGGTGTCGTAGCCACAATTCGCGCCTAGCGGTGGAGCAAACCATCGCACTTGGGATCCAACCAGCCGCGCAGCGGCGACATTGGTGTTAGCCGCGGGCGTGAGCCCGCGGTGAGTGGGAAAAATAATCGAGCCGCGGAGCGGCGGCACAGCTATGACACAGAAACCTACGGGACTCGGTTACTTCTTGCCACCCTACCCAGGACTCCGCTTCGCTCCGTCCTGGGCTAACCGCACTTCCACCCCTTCGGGGTTCTTTTTCTTGAGTCATGCTGCGCCGCTGAAGACTAAACTCAATTCTGACGCAGACCCTTGATCCCTAGCCCCTTTTTCTCCGATAGCGGTTGAACTGGTGATCGCCAGCCTTGCGGCAACTCATCCACGTCCAGTGTGTCATCTGGTCGCGGGTGAAGCCGGGGCCGCCGAAGACGGTGGGCCGCAGGAGCACTCGAATGCCCTGCTCGCTCGGGAGTCGCTCCTGTTCCGGCGGAACGATTTGTCCCACTTCGACCGGCGAGATCGTCAGGAACTTCTCATCCACCAGATCGGCGCGCGCCAGGCTGCCATACAATGTGGGGCCTCCCTCGCAAAGCAGGTACTGCACACCCAACTCTTCGCGGAGGTTGGAAATCGCCCGCGGCAGGTCGAAGGTCTCTTTGTCTCCGGCGGCAATAATGGCAACCTGCGGATGTCCACCCTGCGCTCGCAGCCGCTCCGCGCCCGCAGGCGAAGTGAGGATTGCCGCATCGACGACATCGCCGTCGAAGACCTTGCACTGCGACAAGTCCAGGTTGGTGGCGCTGGTGACGAAAATATTTCGCTCACGGCCTTTGCCGAGCTTGCGGCGCAACTCCCGCAAAGCCGGGTCGGCAACCTGGAAGACGATGCCGCGACTGTCCGGGCCGCGCTGGCGCTGCTCTTCGCGCAGCGTATTCATTCCCATGAGGATGCCGTCGGCGTGGGCGCGCAGCAGGTCCATCAGCCAGCGGTCCTCGCGCGACTGCGAGATCTCCCCGCCGGAGGAATGCTTCCCCAACAACGTCGTGATGCCATCGAGCGACTGAACAAAATTGGTATAGATCCATGGCCGACCAGCCGGCGGAGGAGGAAAACCGAGGTTGCCGTACGGCGCATAGGCGGCATCGTCGAGCGGGCTGGGCTCAGCGTGATCGAAGAGTACGTCGAAGCGGCGGATTGGGTTGGGCGCTTGCAGAGCGAGCTCCTTTGGCGATTTTACTCGACGCGCGAAGGGCCCCGCCCTAGCCAAACGAAGGCTAGAACGGGGCACCCAGTGGGTGGCCACACTTAGCACTTAGCACGTAGCATCTGGCCAAAGCGAAGCCGCTGCGGCGGCGCTAACTGCCAATTGCTAACTGCTAAGCGCCAACCGAAGTTTTTCCCGTACGAACTCGATCAGCTCGGGCGTAACGTACTGCGGCGGACGGATGCGGAACATTGGTCTGGCAGCCACGGGTTTCAGCGAGATGTTTTTCCAGGCGATCTCATCGGTATCGTCGTGCAGAATCACGGCGTCGGCGCGGTCGAGAAACTGCTGCGCCGATGCTTTGAAATCGGCCGTAGCCGCGTCGAGCACGGTGAGATAAAGATCGGGGCGCAGAAACCGCATCACGCTGTTGGATTCGAGGATGGCGTGGTCAGCAGCAGCCAGTTCTTTGCGGACGCGCGGCATGGCTTCGGCCAGCATGCCCTGGCGCGTGCGCACCCAGAGCGAGCGCGCTGCGCCCGCCACCAGAAAGCGCGAGCTGTCGCTCTCACCGGTGCGGTCGCGTTCTTCGGTGACCGCCCAGGAATGATCGTCGGTTGCGCAATCGCAGAGCTTGCCGTTGGCCGAGCAGATGCCGTGGCCATACTGCGTGATCTTCATCGCGGTCCAGTGAAATTCGGGCAAAGCGGCGATGAGGCCGGCGACCACGCTGGTCTTGCCCACGCTGCGAGAATGTCCACCGA
>PLBD01000328.1 GCA_003135315.1 Acidobacteriaceae bacterium
GCAATCAGGCACCAATGTAGCGCGCATACAAGCTTCGGGCGATTCCGGGATCGGTGGTGCCTTTGATGATGGCGCGACCGTCGGGGAAGACGGTCAGCTCGTAGGGATCGAGCGTCGCGCGCAGCGATTTTCCCGCAACCTCGCGCAGCAGTTCGTCCGCGCCGCGCTCCATGAACGGCATGACGCCGGAGTTGACGAGATCGACCTTGGCTGAGTCGATGTCGAGCAGGTCAACCTGCAGTCCGGCTTTGCTGGCGAGCACGATGCCCAGCGGCAATCCCACATGTCCGCAGCCGCCCACGATGGTTATTCTTTGCAGGGTTTTCATTTGCCTACCATTCTAACTGGGCTGAGCGCGCTTGCGCATTTGTCGATGACCAATGCATCTATTGCAGTCGCGCTTCCGCTGCGGCGCTGAGATTCTCGGCCGGCCCGTCCTGCCTTGCGCGCTCTTTGCCGTTTGCATATATTTGGGGTTGATTGCTCGCTTTGTGCAGCCTGCGAGTCCGCCTAATACGCGGCGTTTACGCATCCGGCCACTTCCCTAAGGTAACCGCACCGTGACCATCACCGAAGCCCTGAGGATCACGCAAAGTGTGCCCCGTGATGCCCGGCCATTTGCCGTCACTCTGGCGTGCGGCTTCACCCCGCTGCATTTGCAGACGTTTCTCGCGGCACACTTGCAGCAAGCGCTGCCCGGCCGCAGGGTGACAATCACTCCCGGCCTGTATGGAAACCTGGCGGGAACGTTGGAAAGTATATCGGAGGCGAACGCTCCTGATGGTCTGGTGATCGCGCTGGAGTGGCCCGACCTCGATCCGCGCCTGGATTACCGCGGCGCGGGGAGTTGGGGCGCGACTGCAGTAAATGACATCGTCGCCAGCGCGCAGACCATGCTGGACCGCATCGCGGCTGCGCTGCTGCGGACTCCCTCCGGCCCGCGGATCGCGCTCTCGCTGCCTACGCTTCCTCTGCCGCCGCTGTTCCACACTCCAGGATGGCAGGCTTCGCATCACGAACTGATGCTCGAAGCCGGCGTCCTGCGCTTTGCCGCCGACATCGCGCAGGACGGAAGAATCGCCGTCATCAATCCGCAGCGGCTGGCCGAACAGTCGCCAACGGCGGGGCGATTTGATCTCAAGAGCGATCTTTATACTGGTCTTCCTTTCACGATAGAGCACGCTGACCGGCTGGCATCGCAGCTTGCGCAGGCGCTCGCGCCGCCGACTCCGAAGAAAGGCATCATCTCCGATCTGGACGACACGCTGTGGAGCGGCATCGCCGGCGAAGTTGGGCCGGATGCTGTCGCCTGGGACCTCGCAAGCCACGCTCAATTGCACGGCCTGTATCAGAAGCTTCTCGGCTCGCTGGCCGATTCCGGCACGCTGATCGGTATTACCAGCAAGAACGATCCGGCCGTCGTGGCCAAGGCGTTCGAGCGAAAAGATCTGCTGCTTCGCCCCGAGCAGGTGTTTCCCATCGAAGTGCATTGGAACGCGAAATCGGGCAGCGTGGCGCGCATTCTGGAGACATGGAACATCGCCGCCGACAGCGTGATCTTCGTCGATGACAGTCCCATGGAGCTGGCCGAAGTTGCCGCCGCGCATCCCGGCATCGAGTGTGTGCTCTTTCCGAAAAACGACTACGAGGCTGGCTTGGCGATGCTGCGTCATCTTCGCGACCGCTGCGGCAAGGAGCGGGTTTCGAAGGACGATGCTCTGCGTCTGGAGAGCATTCGGCAAGGCGCCGCGTTTCGCGAGCAAGCTTCGGCAGGAGCCGCGCCGGAGAGTTTTCTGGAACAGATCGGCGCGGTAGTGACGTTCGACTTCGCCGCGGCTACCGAGCCCAGAGTGCTGGAGCTGGTCAACAAGACCAACCAATTCAACTTAAACGGCGGGCGATACACGCAACCGGATTGGCAAAAGCTGCTGTCGACTCCGGGCTTGATATTGGCTGCGGTCAGCTATGAAGACAAGTTCGGCCCGCTCGGCACGATTGCGGCGATCGCCGGCCATGCCGATGGCAAGCGCCTGACAATCGACACCTGGGTGATGAGCTGCCGCGCGTTTGCCCGCCGCATCGAGCACCAGACGCTGAAGATGCTGTTCGAGACCACGGGCGCAAGCGAGATCGAATTCCGCTTCACGCCCACCGCGAAGAATGGGCCGCTCCAGGATTTTTTCGCGACGTTGCTGGCCGAGCCGCCGACGTCAGAGTGCCGCCTGACGCGTTCTCAGTTCGAGCTGCGGTGTCCTGCGCTGTATCATGAGGTACGCGAGATGAGGAGAGCGGAAGCGCATGGATGACACCAGGCAACGGCTGACGAACTGTTTTCAGGTAGTTTTCCCCGACATGCCGCAGGAGGCGATCACGACCGCGTCCACTGCCACCGTCGCTGCCTGGGACTCGGTCGCCGCCATCACCCTCATGAACGTCCTGGAAGATGAGTTCGGCTTTCAGATGGACCTGGATGATCTGGCCGACCTGGATTCCTTCGAGAAGCTCTACTCCTATCTTCAAAAGCGCCATCAGGTGGCTTGATGGCTCCGCCGCTCCGTCTGCATCACGTGGGTTTCGTGGTCGCCAACATCGAGACGGCGATGCCCGGATTCCTGCGCTCCCTGGCTGCGGAGTGGGATGGGCAAATTTTCCACGATCCACTGCAAAAAGTTCGAGTGGCGTTTCTGGCCACGCGATCGCTAGATCCTCTGATCGAACTGGTGGAACCGGCCGGCGACGACTCGCCCGTATTACGCTTTCTTAAGGAACGTGGAGGCGGGCTGCATCACGTGTGCTATGAAGTGGCCGATCTGGAGGAAGAACTCGCCGCGTTTCGTTCCCGCGGTGCCTTGATCGCCAAGCGGCCGCTGCCGGCCGTGGCCTTCGGCGGACGCCGCATCGCCTGGGTGATAACCTCTGAGAAGCTGCTGGTCGAACTGCTGGAAGAATCGGTTAGGGAAAAGCGGTAGACTACACAAAGGGCATATCCTCTCAGGCAAGCGCAGTGCAGGCCCTCGACTCGCGCGACAAAAAGGTGCCCGGCTCACTGGGGTGACGGTTCATCATCTTTCTCGGCTCAATTGACGCACGTTGGTATTCATAACTTGAAACTCGAAACTCGAAACTCGAAACTGCGCTTCGCGCAGCTTGTCCTCATCGCACTGCTGGCCATGGTCTTTCTGGGCGCCGACACTGACGCGCGCTTCAACAAGCTGGGCCATCAGCTCATGTGCATGTGCGGCTGCAATCAGATTCTGCTGGAATGCAATCACGTCGGCTGCACCTACTCCGACCGCATGCGCAATGAGCTTGCCGCCGGCCTCACGCGCGGCGACAGCGATTCCCTGGTCCTGCAAAGCTTTGTGCAGAAGTACGGCAACACCGTGCTGGCCGCGCCGACGACAACAGGCTTCAACCGCGTTGCGTGGATCATGCCTTTTGCGGTCTTTGCGGCCGCCATAATCCTGACCGTGTGGCTGGTGCGCCTGTGGAAGGCGCGCGCCGTCGCCCAACCGGTGCCGCGCCCCAATCTCGGCGTGGAACAACTCGACGACCTTCGTAAGAAGGCACGTCACGAGACGGAGTTCTGATGTACGCCTTTATCGCTATCGCTTTATTTGCAATGCAGGGAGTACCGGCCCGTCCTGCCGTTGGGATGATGGGACAGGACATGGTATTGGTCCTATTCGGCTGCGCGCTGTTTGCGGCGGCTCTCTTCGTTTACGTGTTCTATCAACCCGATCGGGTCGAAGCCGGCGAAGAGAAGACGCGCCACATGTATCTGCTGGAGCGCAAGGAAGCTACCTACGAGAACCTGCGCGACCT
>PLBD01000114.1 GCA_003135315.1 Acidobacteriaceae bacterium
GCACAGCGCGAAGACGATTGCGGGCCGTCTTGCCCTGCTCAATGAGGGAAGGGTTGTGATTGAAGGCAGCTTTGAACAACTTCAGGAAAGTGACGTCGAGTTTGTCAGGGAATTCTTAAAGCAATCGTAGGAGGACACATGTCGAGAGCGGCGCGAATTGGAGCTTTCATCGTTGCGACACTCGCAATTCTGGTGGCTGGCATTTTCATTATCGGAAGTAAGCAATATCTCTTCAGCTCCACGTACCAATTGAAAACCCAGTTCGACAATGTGGTGGGTCTGGATGCGGGAGGCGATGTTCGCGTAGGCGGCGTTCACAGCGGAACTGTGCGCAACATCGTGTTGCCCCACAAGCCGGGCGACAAAGTCACGGTAGTCATGGATCTCAGCAAGTCGACGCACGAGATCATCAAGCAAGACTCCGTGGCATCAATCGAGACCGAGGGACTGTTGGGCAACCAGTATCTTGCGATCTCGTTTGGCTCGGCTGGTGCGGCCAACGTAGGGGGCGGTGATACCATCGCCAGCCAGCCGCCTCTCGAAATGTCAGACCTACTCAAGAAAACGAGCGGCATGCTCGATAGCAGCCAGCAAGCCATACAGAACGCCACTCGGGCAACGGCGAACATAGACTCGATCAGCGCCAAGATTGATAGCGGCCAGGGAACCGCAGGAGCCTTAGTTAACGACAAACAGCTCTATACCAGCCTTGAACAGACGGCAAACACGATGCATGACACGATGCTCCAGGCGCAAGCAGGGGTGACCGACTTCCAGGAGAATATGGAAGCCCTGAAGCATAATTTCTTCCTGCGAGGATATTTTAAGAACCGCGGCTATGAAGATTCCAACGAACTGACACAAAATGAGCTCGAACGACTGCCTCAAGGTTCACCGGTAAAGGAGTTCACCTATTCAGCGAAACAGCTGTTCGACAAGCAGGATTCGGCCAAGCTAAAGAACCAGAAATCGCTAAACGCGGGCGGGGAGTTCCTGGCTAATAGCCAATTTGGGTTCGCGGTTATCGTGGCGACCGCTGGCATGGAAGGTGACACCCAGAAGGACATGGTGCTGACGGAAGGCCGCGCGATGGTAGTGCGTGAGTATCTGGTAGAGAACTTCGGGTTTGATGACAGTCACGTCAAGACCCTGGGATTGGGTAAGCAGGCGGATACGGGTTCTGACAGTGGCTGGGGAACGCTGCGGATTCTCATATACCCAACCGGCACGGAAATGCCGCCTGACAAGCATTCGCCCGCCGGCGCCTTGTCCAAAACAACTTCGAACGAACCGGTCCAGGCTTCCGCGGCTGCAACCCCTAAACCATAGCAGCGATCGCAGGTCTCCCTGGAATGGCGCCGCGCAATACCAAAAGCAAGGGCCCAGCGCACTGGACCCTTGCTCTTGAGTATTCAGCCTGCGGTAACCGTTATTTTCGCTTGATCATCCAGCCGATCAACACTCCTAAAGCGATGCCAACCGCGAATGTTGTTACAACGGTTTCGACGGGATGACGCTGTAGCCGCTTGGTAGTATCGTCGATAAACTCTTCCGCAGCATCGCCGCCTTGTTTTGCGACGCGCCGCGCTGCTCCTACTCCATCCTCGAGTGCCTCCGCTACCGCGGATGCCGCCCGCGAAGCCTTGCGAGCGGTTTCGGCCACCTGGTCTCCCGTCCGTTCCAATACGGATTGCATCATTCGATCCTGACCTTTCTGTTGTCGAGTTCGTTATTGTTTCACTTATTGCCCTACGGTCTTTTCAACCTTGCCGATCCAGTTCTGAAGTTTGCCGGCATTCTTTTCATCCCGGCCATCAGCCTCCAGGTCAGGGTTGTCAGTAAGCTCGCCAACTTTTTCCTTGATTGTTCCTTTGACCTGGTGGATCTTGCCTGTGGTTTTGTCGTCGGTGCTCGGTTTCATCATGAATTGTTCCTCCGTTCCTGAGTAAGGTTGAGTGGACGCCTACAGCTCGACAAGTACTCCTTTTGTCGTGTTAGGCGACTCTTTTGTCGATTGAGGTTTGCGACTGCACCAGGTCGTCGAAAAGTGAGCGATAGTGAATCATTGCGGTGCGCAGGTCTTCGGTGCTGGCTTCGCCCCTGCCCAGCCGCAATGCGATGTTGTGCGCCGACCGGTAGTTCTCTACCACTCGGGGATGGTCAACGGAAACGTCGGCCGCGCGCTGATCAAAATCAGCGACGGGATAGCCACGGGTCTGCATCAGCGAACACACCAGCTCGTCGGCTTCGGTCACTGCCCCCTTCGGGAAATCGACAAAGCGGGATTGCACCGCCTGCCACTGGGACAGATAGCGTTCACGTTCCGCGAGATCGAGATCGCGGATCTTCAGCATTTCGACTCGAGTTTCACGATCGGCCAGTTTCGCTTCCGCTTTGCGTTCGGACCCGTGCTGCCGAACTGCCCGATCGTACTCAGGCCCGAAACGGTCGCGTAGCTCTGCCGTGGTGTTCTTGCGTTTACGTATGTACAGAGCAATGGCGACCACGATCACTAAGACCACTGCGACTGCGAGAACAATCAGTTTTGGATCCATCAGATTGAGATTCATCGGGAACTCCGTTACTTCTTGGGCATCTGCAGACGGTTAAGCGCTCGGCCTAGAGATTTATCTGCGCTAGGGAAGAGTATCGATCAATCCGCTCGCAGAAATCTGGTCAGAATTGATCTTTCGATATGACACGGATTGGGCGAAGCCAACTTCTTGCTGGTGACGCTATTTCCCGGAAACTGAAGGCGAACACGTACAAAACGTGCGCGCCTTCACAGTAGTAGATGAATTATGGAGGTGTGATAGAGGTGCGGGTTTTCTGTCCTGGTGTTGGGCTTACTCTTGCAGAAGCTGTTGCCTTAGCAACTTATCCGGCTTTTATCTCTGCCAGCTTCCCTCTCAACTTCGCGACGGTCTCCTTAGCATGGCCGATCTGCTGTTGAACTTTGCCCGCATTCTTCTCGGCCCTGCCTGCGGCTTTCAAATCCCGGTCGTTGGCGGCCTTTCCCACCTGCTCTTTGATTGTGCCTTTCACTTCGTGGAAGCTGCCCTTAATCTGGTCTTTCGTACTGGTTTTCATGTTCTCCTCGGTCCTTGTGAGGTGAGGGTTGCGGCCTGCGCACGAAGATCGTCGACAATGCCGCGTCCCCAGCTCGGGTGTGTGATGGGGGAAGAGTGTTCATTCAAGCCGTCTGTGACGGCTATCCTTCTTCTAGTCTTTCGGCCTTCCATCGGTCTGAGCAGAATTGACCATCTGTGGAACCGGCCTCAGCTTCGTGCTGCGCACGCGCAGACCTGCGCGGTCGACGGCATCCAGCAATTGCGCAGCCGAGCCTACGAAGCGCCTGGGTGCACTACGAGTCGGTGAGGGCGGCGGGCCGGACGTACGAGTCCGGGCAATCCAGTAACACTTAAGGGAGCCACGCTCGGCTCTTCGGGATCCTCTTGCCGGGCAGACCTTGCGATGCGGGGTTTCGCCATCTCTTTCCTGATGCGGCCCAGGATAGCTTTTGCAGATTCCTTGTCTAAGGTCTTTTTAGCCATATTGGATGATTGCACGCTGCTTGCGCTAAGAAAGGTCAATTAAGGACACGTCGATGGCATTGGAGGATTGGTTGGAGTGCGCTCTGACAACGGGCGAAATCTCGCATCCTCGACCTGCGCAACGGTCGCCAGCACAGGTATGTACGGGGCCGGCGGTTTTTCTTCGAGGCCTTGGGGCAAGTGTGCAATAAGGAACAACTTTGGAAGTGTATCCGTGTCATCGTACAGGTACCGCCTTTCGATCCGCGCAGCCCGCAGAAGCCAGGCAATACCGGGCAAACGAAGGATGATTCGGCAAGGTCGTGAAAAATGCAGATTCGCCGTTGCATTGGTTTTCTTCCGCTCCTGTTGGTGATGCTGGCCGTACCGGCCATCTCGTTTGCGCAGGTGGACGCCTCCATCACTGTCGCGCCACCGGCAATGCCCGTCTACGACCAGCCTATTTGCCCCGGCGACGGCTATATCTGGACGCCCGGGTATTGGGCTTGGGCTGATGGCGGCTATTACTGGGTTCCCGGCACCTGGGTGCCCGCGCCGCAATACGGCTATCTCTGGACGCCCGGNNGGACGCTGGAACAATGGGCATTTTTACTACAACACGACCGTGAATCACGTGAACGTCAACTCTATGCACAACGTTTACAACACACGGGTGAACGAGGGCGAGGTTAACCATGTCAGCTACAACGGCG
>PLBD01000228.1 GCA_003135315.1 Acidobacteriaceae bacterium
TCTTGATGATCTTGAACTCGTGCTCGTTGCCGGACTCCAGCTTGATGGGAGCGCCCTGCGCGTCAACCGCTTCCGAATTGTGGCACAAGCCTTCCACTCCATCGGCGATCTCCACGAACGCGCCGAAGCTGGCCAGCCGCAGCACCTTGCCGTGAATGACGTCGCCCACGCGATGCTGCTCGAAGAAGGTGTCCCACGCGTCGGGTTGCAACTGCTTCACACCCAGCGACAGCCGCCGCTGGTCCGGCTCAATCGCCAGCACAATGGCTTTCACCTTGTCGCCCTTCTTCAATACCTCCGACGGATGCTTCACGCGCTTGGTCCAGCTCAAGTTGCTCACGTGGACCAGACCGTCGATGCCTTCCTCGATCTCAATGAACGCGCCGAACTCGGTCAGGTTGCGGACCTTGCCTTCTACCACCGCCCCCACCGGAAACTTCTCATGCAGCGTCTCCCAGGGATTCGACTCCAGCTGCTTCAGGCCCAGGCTGATGCGCCGCTCCGTGGGATTCACGTTCAGCACAACCGCTTCCACCTGATCGCCGATATTGACCAGCTTTGACGGATGCTTCATCCGCTTCGACCAGGTCATCTCGCTGACGTGCACCAGGCCTTCAATGCCCTGCTCCAGCTCGATAAACGCGCCGTAGTCGGTCACGCTGATCACCCGCCCGCGAACGTGCGCGCCGATGGGATAACGCTCGGACGCATCCAGCCAGGGATCGGGAGTCAGTTGCTTGAACCCCAGCGACACGCGTTGCTTGTCTTTATCGAACTTCAGCACCTTCACCTGGATCTGATCGCCCACCTGCACCAGGTCGCGCGGGTGCGTCAGCCGTCCCCAGGACATGTCGGTGATGTGCAGCAGCCCATCGATGCCGCCCAGGTCGACAAACGCTCCGTAGTCGGTCAGGTTCTTCACGGAGCCGGTGAGGATGGATTCTTCCTCCAGATGCTCCAGCGTCTTGGTCCGCTTTTCGGACTGTTCCTCTTCCAGCAGTTGCTTGCGCGAAGCCACGATGTTGCCGCGCTTCTTGTTCAGCTTGATGATGCGGACCTCGATCTCCTGGCCCTTCAGGGCCTCGAGGTTGCGCACCGGGCGCAAATCGACCTGCGAACCGGGGAGGAACGCGCGCGCGCCGAGAATATCGACGGTCACGCCTCCCTTGATGCGATCGATGACCCGCGCCTTGACCGGGGTCTTCTCGTTGAAGGCCTTCTCGATCTCGTCCCAGGAGCGCAGCCGCTGCGCCTTCTCGTGCGACAGGTGGATGTAGCCTTCTTCGGTATGGCCGGGCTGACGCATCACGGCCACTTCGTCGCCGCGTTGCACGGTCACGTTGCCTTCGTGGTCCTGCAATTCCGCTACAGGTATCACGCCCTCGGATTTGTAGCCGATGTCCACTACCACGTACTGCGGCGTGACTTTCAGCACCGTGCCGGTAAGGACTTGTTCCTCGTTCAGCGCGGCTTCGGTCTGGGCTTGTTCCTGCTCAAATGTTTCCAGAGCGGTGGCGAAATCTTCCATGCCGGGTTCTTTTTCGGAGCGCGGCGCGGCGGGCGCGGCCGTCTCAACCCGGTGAGGAGCGGATTCGGCAACGAGCTCGGGTTCGGGCTGGATAGTGGGTTGCGGAGTTGGCTGTTCAGCTTGCTGGATTTCGGGCTGCTCGGCAGCGGTGGGTTCTTGCGTTTGGGTAGTCGGAACGGTGTGGG
Source organism: Acidobacteriaceae bacterium (assembly GCA_003135315.1). GTDB lineage: Bacteria > Acidobacteriota > Terriglobia > Terriglobales > Acidobacteriaceae > Bog-257. The sequence continues at coordinate 1,714 of PLBD01000228.1, forward strand.
TTTCTTCGAAGGACATGGGTTGCGTATTCACACTCCGCGGGTTTTGAAAACACGCCGAGAGCCTGAGTTAAACGGACTGCTGGCTTGAATCGACAGGTATGATTGTCCCGCTTCAAGCGGGTTTGGACAACCCAGCGGCCGGATCCGATGGAGCGGGCTGCGCTTCCATGGAACTCTTCGACTATAGCAACCGTCCGCAGCCAGTGTCAAACACCTAAGTGTGACATCCACCTTGATTTTGCAGGGTTTTCTCCAACTTTTAACCTCCCCGTCAAGCCGCTCCGTCACTCCTCAATGTGACAAGAAATCTCACCCCTTGGGCACGCTCAACGGGAGTGATACTCTGCCGTTTATGGATTATCTGTGGACTCCCTGGCGCTATTCCTACATCACCACCGCCGACACCTCCGGCGACGGCGCGTCCTGCATTTTTTGCGGATTGCTCCGCTCCCATGACGACGAGAAGGCCCTGATCGTTCATCGCGCCGAGTACAACTTCGTTGTTCTCAATGCTTTCCCCTATACCTCCGGACACAGCATGATCGTCCCTTACGAACATGTCGACCGGCTGCACAAGCTTCCCCAGGCAGCGGCCACTGAGATGATGGCGCTCGCCCGGCATCTGGAGATCGCGTTCCTCGACCTCTACCGCCCGGACGGCGTCAACATTGGCATGAACATCGGCAAAGCTGCCGGCGCTGGCATTGCCGGCCACATCCACATGCACGCCCTGCCCCGCTGGATTGCCGACGCCAACTTCATGACCGTGATCGGCGAGACCCGCGTGCTGCCGGAGTCGTTGGGGACGACTTGGCAACGCCTGAAGGAGAAGTTCTAGACAACCTCCGGTCAAGTTGGGTCTTGAAGGGGACGGCCTTCAGTGTGCGTGAGAACTAGCTTTCGCGCCAGGCAGTGGAGTAAGAAGCAGAAATCCGGAGCGCCGAAGGCGCAAAATAGTCTAGCCCAGCACGGAGCGCAGCGGAGTGCTGGGTAAGGTGCAAAAAAATGCCGAGCCCCTCGGGGGCGACACAGTTCTCATGCACACACTTCAGGCCGTCCGTAAAACGCCGACTATGCGAATGGGCTTTAGAACCCCAACCGGCTTAATCAGAGCTTCCCTGGCTGGCTATCACCGCGACTCAACGGAAGGCTGCGACCCGCTGTTCGGTTCCCGAAACGGAACGCCTCCACTTCGGACACCTGAATTTGCTACTGCTTTCCCGCTTCACCGGCGCATCATTTCTGTGATCGCGTTTTCTTATCGCTCCCATAGCGTGGCAGAAGACTACGTGTTGTCGGCGATTTGGCATTGTCTTGCGCTTGTCGCCTTTGCTATGAGGTAACGCCTTTTCAGTTGCCTCGCGACTTCGTCGCTCCATATCCCGGCACTTGATTTCTATAACGCAATCGCAAGTTCTTTTGGGGAGGCCTTGATGAAAATGCGAATTCTGTTGTTGGTTGTATGCGTCACCTTGTCGGCTGTTCCTGCCGCAGCGCAGGTCCTCTACAGCAACGGTCCGACCAACGGCAACACCGACGCCTGGACCGTCAATTTTGGCTATATCGTTAGCGATTCCTTTTTTCTCCGCGAAGGCGGCACATCCATCACGGGCGCAACCTTCGCTATGTGGCTTATTCCGGGCGACACCCTGACGTCGGCGGAACTGTCCATCACCTCCAGCGAAAACGGCGGCACCAGCTACTTTGATCAGACTCTAGACTTCTACCAGGGCAGTTGCACCACGAACCATTACGGTTACAACGTTTGCAACGAGAATACCTCGTTCGGCGCTCCGCCTCTGCAAGCCGGCACCTACTGGCTGAACCTCCAGAATGCCAGCGTACTCAGCGGTGACCCGGTTTACTGGGACGAGAACTCCGGAGGTACCCATGCCGAACCCCCTGGGGCTTCGGAGAACGCACTGGGCACGATTCCCGCCGAATCGTTCACCCTATTGGCGAGTTGCGGCGCCGACAAGAACTCTGCGAACTGCGCTTCGTTGTCTACTTCGCAATCTACGGCGCTGTCTACCGTTCCCGAACCCGGCAGCATCACCCTGCTCGGCTCGGCAGGCATGGCTGTGTTTGGCTTTCTCGGCGCGCTGCGCCGCAAGCTGTTCTAACCCGGCCGGATGATCGCTGTTCGCACCGGATTTGCGATCTTTAATCATTCTGGAAGGAGGCTCTTATGAAAAAACTCATGCTTGGTCTCGTCCTGCTGTCGATGACACTATCGATCAGCCCCGCCACGGCGCAGGTCGTCTACAGCAACGGTCCGACCAACGGCAACACCGACGCCTGGACCGTCAATTTTGGCTATATCGTTAGCGATTCTTTTTATGTCCTCGGCGGCGGCACGAATCTAACTGGGGCAACCTTTGCCATGTGGCTGTTGCCCGGCGACACCCTGGGTTCGGCCGAACTATCCATCACCTCCAGCGAAAACGGCGGCAACAGCTACTTCGATCAGACCGTCAGCTTCAGCCAGAGCGGTTGCGTTAGCAACCATTACGGTTACAACGTCTGCCAGGAAAACACCTATTTCAGCGGTCCGAGCCTATCCGGCGGCACCTACTGGCTCAACCTCCAGAACGCCAGCGTAGCCAGCGGCGACCCGGTTTACTGGGACGAGAACTCAGGCGGATCCCACGCCGAACCACCGGGAGCTTCGCAGAACGCCGTGGGCACGATCCCGGCCGAGTCATTCACATTATTTGCGGAATGCGACGCCGGCAAGAATTCGGCGGACTGCGCTTCGTTGTCTACTTCGCAATCTACGGCGCTGTCTACCGTTCCCGAACCCGGCAGCATCACCCTGCTCGGCTCGGCAGGCATGGCTGTGTTTGGCTTTCTCGGCGCGCTGCGCCGCAAGCTGTTCTAGACGCGGCCGAACCGTCCCGGTTTGCTGTGCCGAAGCCAGTCCTGAAGGCGTAAAGGCAGACTACTGGCTACCGGCTACTGCCTGTCTGCGCGGCTGCCCTTTGATCGCGAAGAACAGAATGTACAGGTAGCAAAGCACCGGCAGCACAAAGGCATGGTGCAGCCCGACGCGGTCCGCCAGCAGGCCTTGCAGCTCGGGAACGATCGCACCCCCGACGATGGCCATGATCAGCAGGCCGGAAGCCTCGCCGGTCAGCGGCCCCAGCCCTTCAATCCCTAGCGTGAAGATGCTGGGAAACATGATCGAGTTGAAAAAGCCCACCACCAGCAGCGTCCACATGGCCAGATGTCCGAAGGTCAACATCGACAGGCAGACCAGACAAGCCGCGACGATGGCGTTAAAGCCCAGCGCGACCCGCGTCGGTACCTTCTGCAACACCGCCGACCCGATGAATCGCCCGCACATGGCGCCGCCCCAGAAGAACGAGAGATACTTGGCGGCGACTTCCGCCCGCAGGTTGCCGACCTCCGGCAGGTTCATGTAGTTGACCAGGAAACTTCCAACAGAAACTTCCGCGCCGACGTAACAGAAGATGGCAGCCGTCCCGAGTATGAGGTTGGGATGCCGCCAAACCGTGTCGTTGGCGACGGCGTGTCCGCCTTCGGCCTCGGGAATATGCGGCAGGCTGAATCTGGCGATCACTACGCCGAGCGCAATCAACGCCAGCGCAATGACAAAGTACGGCAGCTTCACCGACGCAGCCTCTTGCAGGCGATAGGCGTGCAGCGCCTGGGGCGTCATCGCCTGGATCTCGTCTGCCGTCCTGGGCGCGAGCCCGGCGCCGAGAATCAACAACCCGCCGACGTAGGGCGCGACCGTGGTGCCCAGGGAATTAAACGCCTGCGTCAGGTTCAGCCGGCTCGACGCCGTGCGCGCCGGTCCGAGCACTGCGACATATGGGTTTGCCGAAACCTGCAACGCGGTGATGCCGGCCGCCAGAATCACGAGCGCTCCCAGAAACAGCGGGAACGACGGGACGCTGGCGGCGGGGATGAACAGCAACGCCCCCAGTCCCATGGTGAAAAGGCCGCCGACCATCATCTTCTGATAGCCGATGCGCTCGATGATCTTGCCCGCCGGAATGGAAAAAACGAAGTATGCCGAGAAGAAGCAAAACTGAATCAGCATCACTTCGGCATAGTTAAGATCGAAAATCGATTTCAGGTGAGGGACCAGAATGTCATTGAGGCATGTAAGAAAGCCCCACATGAAGAACAGCGTGGTGACCATCGCCAGCGGCCCGCGATAGCTTGGCTCCGCGCCCCTGGCGCTGACGGTGGTGGTGTCCGGCTGTGCTCCCAATGCCATGCTCGCCTGCCAAACGCTAAAGTATCTCTCCGTTGTCGTGTCCTTTTTGAAAGGGCATGCCTGAAATAGACCGCGAAAAAAAGTCTGCATTCTACCGCTTTGTATCAGGGCACGACCTCAGTCGTGCCGAATGGGACCACCCCAGGAATGAAGGGCTTTAGCCTTCATCGACTGCCCTTAGAAGCTCGCCGACGCATGCCCCGGATTGCGTTGATCCTTCCTCACCGCGCTATTCTACTGCGCGCCCTGGACCAGCGTACTTCATCAGAATTGTCCCGCCCGGTTTGCGACGAAAAGCAAACTGGATGGGGATGTTTGTCTCAAGGGCGGAAAAAGTGCGCCCTGTTTCGCGCCAACGCAGGCCGCGATAACTGGGCCAGTCCGGGTGTATCCTCTAGGACGGTCCGTCAACGAGGAAACCATCATGGCCACCGCGAAGAAGAACGCCATCCCGAGCGAAAAGGTCGAGCTCTACAACCGGCTCATCGCCACCAATCCCGCGATCGAGCGCAAGGGCGCGACCCATCCCTACACGTCGCTCAACGGCCACATGTTCACCCTGTTGAATCCGCCCGGGAGACTGGCGATACGGTTGTCCGAAGCAGAGCGTGAAAAGTTCATGAAGAAATACAAGACCACGCTCTTCGAGGCTTACGGAGCCATCATGCAGGAGTTCGTGGCCGTGCCCGATAGCCTGTTGCCTAAGACGAAGGAACTCGCCAGATATCTTGATCTCAGCTATGAATACGTCCAGACGCTGAAGCCGAAACCGATGAAGAAAAAAGCCTGATTCCTGATAGGCGCTGTTGCCGCGACGCGCGGACAGGAAAATTGGGTCTCAGGGAACTACCCCTCGTCCCTTTGCGTTTAACTGTGTTGTAATCTTCCGGTGCTTTCCAGGGCACCCGGCGAGCCCCGCCGCAGGCGGGCTCGATCGCTGAAAAGGAGCCGTCCGCGTGAATCGTCTTCGTCTGTGCACTTTCCTGCTCGCTCTCTCGCCAGCCATCACACTTGCCCAAACCGCGCCGCAAAACCAGTCCGGCAAGTTTCTTCTGCATAAGTTCGAGCAGCCTATCGGCGAGGAGACCTACACCATCACGGCCGACGCCGGCACGCTGACGCTGAAGACCGACTTCAAGTTCACCGATCGCGGCACGGCCGTTCCGTTGACGGCGACGCTGCGCACTTCCGACAGCTATGTCCCTCAGAGCTTCGTCATCAAGGGCCAGACCTCGCGCATGTCGGGCATCGACACCGACCTGACAGTTAGTAACGGACAGGCTACAATCCGCCAGGGCAAGGACACACACACGGTTCCGGTGCCCACCCCGTTCTTCACCATCTCCGGCTACGCGCCGGTTGCGGTGCAGATGGAGATGATGCGTTACTGGCGCACGCACGGCTCCCCGGCGCAGATGGCTACGCTGCCCATCGGTGCGGTTCGCATTCAGGACCGCGGCTCCGAGACCATGCAGATCAAAGGGCGCGACGTGCAGGTCGAACGCTATACCGTGCAAGGCTTGATCTGGGGCATGGAGACGCTGTGGATGGACAGCGCCAATAATCTCGCCGCGCTGGTCTCGACTGACGCCGAGTTCGACCACTTTGAGGCGGTGCGCGATGACTTCGAGCCCGCACTTTCGAGCTTTGTCGCGAGCGCCGCGCACGACGAGATGGCCGCGCTCACGGAGATGAGCCAGAAGATGCCGGGACGGCGCACCGGGAGCTTCGCCTTCGTCGGCGCAACCGTGATTGACGGCACCGGCAAACCGCCGATTGCGGATGCGACCGTCGTTACCAGCGACGGCAAGATCGTCGCCGTGGGCCCGAGCAGGGACGTAAAGATTCCCGCCGGCGCGCAGCGCATCGACGTGACCGGCAAGTACATCATCCCCGGCCTGTGGGACATGCACGCGCATTACGAGCAGGTGGAGTGGGGGCCAATCTATCTCGCTGCCGGCGTCACCACGGTACGCGATGTCGGCAATGAGTACGACTTCATCACCCAGGTGCGCGACGCCGTGAACAGCGGCAAGGCACTGGGCCCGCACATGCTGCTGGCCGGCATCGTCGATGGCGATGGGCCTTACTCAATTGGCATCACGCGGGTGAACTCGCCCGCCGATGCCCAGAAGTGGGTCACGCGCTATCACGACTCCGGCTTCCAGCAGATGAAGATCTACAGTTCCGTGAAGCCCGACAACGTGAAGGCCATTTGCGCCGACGCGCACAAGGTCGGCATGACCGTCACCGGCCACATCCCAATTGGCATGAACGCGTATGAGGGAGTCGAAGACGGCATGGACATGATCAACCACATCCACTACATTGCCGAGCTTCTGCTGCCGAAAGACTACGACCCGCAAAAGGTCAAAGGGCTGGAACGGCTGAAGGTGATGGCTTCCATCGATATCAATTCCGAGGCCGGCAAGCAGGCAGTCGCGTTCTTCGCGCAGCACCATACCGTCATCGATCCGACGATGGCGCTGATGGAGATGACTTTGCGTGCGGCCAGCGCGCCGGCGACCAACACCGAGCCCGGCATTGCGCGGGTTGCGCCCGAGTTGCGCGAGCAACTGGTGAACGGTGGACTGCCTCCGGAGGCGGCTGCGCTCGGACAGAAGATCACACAGAACGACCTGGCGATTATCGGCGCGCTGCATCGCGCGGGCGTGCCGATCGTTGCCGGAACCGACCAGACGGTGCCGGGATTTTCTCTCTATCGTGAAATTGAGCTGTACGTGCAAGCGGGCTTCACGCCCATGGAAGCGCTACAGGCTGCGACCATCGTCCCGGCGCGGGCGATGAAGGTGGAGCGCGACAGCGGCAGCCTGGAAGTGGGCAAGCGCGCCGACCTCGATGTGCTGGACGCCAACCCGCTCGCGGACATCCACAATATTCGCAGCGTCAGGTCTGTGCTGGCGAATGGCGTGCTGTACGATCCGGCTCCGCTGTGGGAGAGCGTTGGCTTCAACGCCCACTGAAGAGGTGCTGTAAGTTGTGATTTATAGACGCTGGCATCGGCCGGCTCGATCAGGCACTTGATTATCCAAGTTCGGAATCGACGGTCACGTTGGACGTCACCAGATAGCGCTTCGCCTTCTCTTGCAGCAATGGGGTCAGCGGCACGCTCTTGCCCGATTCCAGGCTGGCCTGCACGGCAACACTGTCGCAGGTTGCGACCATCCTGCCGGATTCGTCGTCGAACATCTGATGCAGGAAGCGAAAATACTTTTCGCCGACGGCGAGAAAGCCGCTCTTGATCTCCACCAGTTCGCCGCCGCGCAGCTCTTCCAGGAACTGATAGTTCTGGCGCACGATGGCCACCCGAAGGTTCTGCTGCTTGATGGACGCCGGAGTGACGCCGACGGCGTGCAGCAGAAACCACGTCGCCTGATCGAAGCGCGAGACGTACATGCGCGAGTTCATGTGGCTGGCAACGTCATACTCCGAAGCCAGCACCGCGCCCTTGAA
>PLBD01000137.1 GCA_003135315.1 Acidobacteriaceae bacterium
AAACCACACCGTTGCCGTCGTAGCCCTGTCCGGAGCCGCCAAGAAACGTGGTGCCGAAAAGATTCCCCTGGGCGGGGTTGGCAGATACCGAGTGAGAAATCGCCATCTCGCAAGTAATCCACCGAAGAGGGCCGCCCCGGTTGGGCGGCCCGTACTGAAACATTTTTCCACTTTGGTCCGCGGAACCGCGAGGCTTTAAGACGCGTCTCCTGCCGGCGGGGTGTTGTCCACCTCGAACGCCGCGCATATCGCCATGAGGCTTGTCATCGCCTGGAAGCGATACTGCGGGGTTCTTTGACGCTGGCACGAACGGCGTACACTCGGCGGCATGCAACGCTAATCGACTGCAGACGGTTCTTCTGCATGAAGCCCACCAGCCAGACAAATAACTTCGATATGCTCCCTTCGGCATTTTCCGGCTGTCACATTACCCAGCTCGAAAGGGAGCCTGCGCAATTTCGCACGCCCTCAACTACACTGAGCAGGGGAGGAGATGAATGCCCATTATTTCGACTTTGTCCCGCCGTGCTCTGGTGTTCGTCTTGTCTTTGTCGGCTGTTCTTCTGCTCGTTGCCTGCGGCAAGAAAGCGGAGCCTCCGGCCAGCACCGAAACGGCAAAGCAGCCAACATCTCCGGCGCTCGCCGTATCTTCGGCCGACCAGCCGCCGGCGCCCTCCAGCGGCACCACGTTTCCGCCCGCCTTCGGGCGCCGCACAGGTGACCTCGATGAGATGGTTGAGGCCCGCAACATTCGAGCGCTCGTAATCCTCAACCCTATCAGTTTTTTCTACGACAAAGGGCAGCCCCGAGGCGTGATGTATGAGGGACTAGAGGAGTTCCAGAAGTTCGTCAATCAGAAACTGAAGACAGGCAAGCTACAGGTGAAAGTTACATTCCTTCCCATGCGGGTTGACCAGATCGAGGCCGCCCTGACACAAGGTGTAGGAGACATAATCGCGCACGGAATTGTAGTCACGCCTGAGCGTGAAAAGCGAGTTGCCTTCTCGACGCCGATCCAGAAAGATGTCAGCCAAATCATCGTTACCGGAAAGGATTTCGGTGCGGTCTCCAGCCTGGCGGACCTGGGTGGAAAAGAGGTGTATGTCAATCCGCTTACCACCTACTACGAAAACCTGCAGAAGGCCAACGAGGCGCTCCAGAAGGAAGGCAAGACGCCAATCGTAATCAAAGCCGCGGACAAGAACTTGATAGACGACGATCTGGTGCAGATGGTGAACGCCGGATTGATCCCGGCGACGGTCACGACCAAACTCCGGGCCACACTGTGGTCGCAAGTGCTCGATCACATTCAACCGCAACCTGATCTGGTGGTCGCAAGCGGGCAGCAAGTGGCCTGGGTCATGCGCAAGACGAACCCGCAATTGAAGCAATTCGTTGACGAGTTTGTCTCCTCACACGCAGTGGGAACGTCGTTCGGCAGCACCCTGCTTCGCCGCTATCTGCAAAACACCAAGTGGGTGAAGAACTCAATCTCGGCGGAGGAGATGAAGAAGTTCCAGACGAACCTTGATCTCTTCCAGAAGTACTCTGGGGAGTACAGCTTCGATTATCTGATGATCGCGGCCCAGGGCTATCAGGAATCGCTGCTGGACCAGAGCAAAAAGAACCCCAGCGGTGCAGTTGGCATCATGCAGGTAATCCCTAAATATGCGGCAGCTTCTCCCATCAACATCCCGAACGTGGGGACCGCTGAGGGCAACATTCACGCCGGGGTCAAGATGTTGCGCAACATTGATGACACCTATTTCAATGATCCGAAGATCGATTCCTTAAACAAAACATTGTTCGTCTTCGCCAGCTACAATGCCGGACCGAATCGCATCGCCAGGCTACGCAAAGAGGCAGCCGATCAGGGCCTTGACCCGAACGTCTGGTTCAACAATGTAGAGCTGGTTGCGGCCAAAGACATCGGCCAGGAAACGGTCACCTACGTTGCCAATATCTACAAGTACTACGTCGCGTACAAGCTGGCTGTGGAGCAGCGGCAAATCCGGGAAAAAGCAAAGGGATTGCCAGCGAGTTAAGCCAACACGCCAGCATTGTCGGCAATACGGAAACCATCTTCTTTCTGGTGATCTTCGTATAGCTGTTGAAATATCGCCATCCCGTGGGTAATCCGGCTTTTCCTTCAGCCACCACCTTTGCCCGTCTATCCAATGACTCAGTTCGTGGGCATTGAGAAGTACGTCTCGGGCTGGCGCCGGTGACCGCGATAAATGGCCACAGCAGGGCCATAGACTTCCGTTCTAAATCGGCCAGTGACGGCCCGTTGCATCCATTCCACTCCCCAGCCAACACTTGGCTCGCATCTCCCGACACCACAACTGAACCTCAACAAAACCTCAGGCACCTGGAGGAGGGTGCCTCGCCATGCCTACTGAAGACACAACGACATCTCCCTCGGGACTGGATGTGACCAAGCTCCTTCCAGAGCTTGAAGTCCCGTTTTCACCTGACCAAGTCCGGTGGCGGGTTACCAACACAACCAACGACAAGAGGCGCGGCCAGATCGTACCGTATGCCGATTCCCGCGCCTACACTGACCGGCTGAATGCGCTCTTCACGCCACAGGGCTGGACCCGTGAGTACAAAGTCGAGACGATGACCAATATCACCCGCGTAAAGAAGGGCGAGAGCATCGTCTCGGGTAAGGTGCTGGTCACATGCACGGTCACGATCCTTGGCATTGGGTCGCATTCAGGCACCGGCGAAGAGTGGGCCGATGACGATAACGGGATGACGTCAGCGGACGCTCAGGCCTTCAAACGGGCCTGTTCGTGTTTTGGCCTTGGCCGGTATTTCTACGATTTCCAGGCCGTATGGGTCGATCTGGACCAGAACCGCCAGCCAGTGAAAACACCCGTATTGTTCGCCTGGGCCGTTCCAGAGAACTGGCGCAAGGGAATGCGGCCTTCGGGTAGGAATGGCAACAGTGGCGCCGCCGCACCTTCCAACGGCACAAATGGACGGAGCCAAGCCATCAGGAGCAACTCCTCTAAGGTTTCTGGAAACGGCCACACCCAGGCCGGAGACACCAAAGCCGACGCGAGCGGAGCCAACGGCGACGACCTTGATGCGCGCATTCTGTGCCTGGAAAAGACAGTTGGCACAGTGTTGTACCGCAACATCCTGCGCGAGTGCGGGCGTGTCAACCAGCCTAAGTTGATCCGTGATCCCGCCGTCAAGCGAACCGTCCTGCAGATGCTCGAATCCGCAGCACGCGGTTTCACGCGATTGGAAGCCGTCACTAAGCGGCTCGACGCCAAGACCGTCGAGGCGCTTCTGGCCAAGCTCCAAGCCCCGCCTTTAAGCGAGATTTCGGACATGAAGACCTTGCAACACGTGGTCTTCGGCCTCGAAGAACTCGCTGGTCCGAACCAAACACACGCAGCATAACCATTCCCTCTCTGCCAGCTCGAACAAACCCAGCCTTTATTGCTCAAGATTCACACCTCTCGAAAGGAATGTCCGATGGAAGATCAACAAACTGACCAAGAAGAATCACTCGATCCGACACAGGTTTTGGCGAAAGCTGCCATTCTCGCGGAATGCGAGAAGTTAGCGGCCGCCGGCGTCACGTTTGTAACAGTGCACTTTGACGGCTACGGGGACTCCGGCGTCNNCGATCAAGCACGATGTTTCGCATCTGCAACAGCATTTCGAGGCGCTGGTTCCGTTCGGCTACGAAAATGACTGCGGTGGTTTCGGGGACGTAGTGCTGGACGTGCAAGCGCGGAGAATCTCGGTCGAGCGAAACGACAGGTTTGAGGATTATTCAACCACCACATACGAGGTCTAATGACCATGGCTCATCCAATAAAGCACGCAGAGAGCAGCGCCAGGAGGTTCGGTGGCAAAGCCGAGGACTATCTTGCGATTCACAACTGGTTTGATGAATCGAAAGCGTTTCTTTCTGACTTTCGTCACCGCGCGCTACGTCATCATGCTGAGGGAATTTTCCTGTGCGAAAAGGTGTTTGGCGCGGCGATCATAAATAGCGATGGAAATCCAGTTCCGGTGCGCTATGTGGGGGAACAGCATGTCAAAGAAGACTTGGGCCGCATTCCCACGGCACAGGACTGGCTCATGCAGATCAAGCCACAACGTTGGATGTATGGCCAACTTTTAGATCAGGAACTGTGTAACCCTGATTAAACTGGAGACTGCCAGAGTACAATCACAGGTATTGAGCAGGAACCCAATGCACTGGAGTGATCGTCGCAGTATTGTGCTCTTCGTCTCATCAGTTATTTGTCTCCTCCCCGGTTCCACGATTGCTGCACAGCAAAGGCCGATGCCGCCGCCGGACATTTCCAAGTGGGACCTAATCTGCTTTTGCATTACTTCGGTCAACACCCCGCATTTCGCAGTTCGCGCCGACACCAATGGGCAAATTCTTTATTACGCGCAGAATGGGGCTACCAAAGCTCAACTCGAGCAAGCAATGGGAGCGCGCGTACTGATGAGCCAGTTAGATTTGCTGCAAGACTGGCGGCTTCTCAAGAGGGATGGCGAGGTTTACATCACGAACATCCCGGTTCTCGGTCCCGAAAAAGTCGGTGAGCTACGTCAGCAGATGAAGAATCTGGCCGGCCAGATTGCGCCTGAAATCCGGCCTGAGGTGCAGAAGATCGCTAAGGAACTGCAGGTAAGAAACCTTTCAGACCACCTCTATTCGGTGCTCTTTTCTTATGTCCTTGATGGACTGACATGGGACCAGTTGAGGTCGAGCAAAGCCATTCCAGAGATGCGGATCACTGCCGATCATCCCTTTTGGGATGGAACTTTCTGGGCTCTTTATCCGAACCGCAGTGCGGAGCCTGGCACCAATTCAACCGGACCAGACGGAATTGCACTCTTGATGACGTGGACCGATCCTGTGCTGAAGCAACTCCAGGCTTTGCAGGATGCGCCTAGACTCACGTCGATGTTGCAGCAAGCGGCGAAGGAAGATTGCCGCAATCTATCCATTGAAGACGCAGAACATAAGCAATGGACCCTCAGCGGCCCGGACGGTGCGTGTATCTTTCCGGTCATTCATGAGAATGCGAGCGACGCGATTTATACAGCCGGCGAAAAGATCGCAGAGCGGATTGCAAGAGCCGTGCTCGAAAACGACCAGCAGAAGCTGATCGGAGGAGGAGCAACGGTGCAGCAAGCACATCTGACTGCGGCTCACGAGCTTATGTGGGAGGTGCTCGACGTCGTTGTCCGCGAGGGTATGGTGCAAGCGCCCTCGGTTTTGCGAAGTGGCGCCTCAGCTACCAGCTCGCTCGTCCCTCTACTCGTTGTTACCGTCCAAAATCCTTGAAACGACGCTGTTCAGACACAACTCAGACAGCAAAGATCGCGTGGGGATGAGAGCCAGTGCTATGTTCTGTTGCGCGACATAACTCCATCAGCCTCGATAATCAGGTTTCACATGGGCCCGCAGCCCACCCATAGGAATGAAAATTAGCTTTGGAGCACAAGCCCTTGGGCGGCGTGGTCTCGTTCTGCGACTGACAGTACCTAGCACGACGCCGTTGCACAGCCCTTCATGCCTAAGCTCGGGAGACATCGTTCACCACGATATGCCCGGCGCCGACCAGATGAGAGGGCTTGGTCATGAGCGGCACCAGCAGACGCTGAATATCCGGTTCGAGCGCTTCCCCCGCAGCGTGGGCGGTCGACTCAGACTCCCACAGTGTAACGATCAACATGTGGCCTCCTCCCAAATCCACGACGCTGTTGCCGCGATAGCCAGGCTGGGCAGCATGGATCGACTGAAACTCCATCATCTCCTTGTCCGCTCGTGACAATTTTCCAGAATCATAGAAATTTTCCCGAACCACCGAATACATAACAGCCCCCCTTTCTCCTCAAGAAAGGATGCGGCCACGCACCTGAAAGATAGCGTTAAGGAGCACGTTGCCCCCAACCTTTTTTCACAAGAAATCACAACACACAGTGGGGAAAAATGAGAAATACTGGTCGCCTCAAACTCGGTTACTATCCCTTGCCGGTAGAGGAAGCCCGAAACATCCGCGCCTTGCTCATGTCCTCTGCGCCTTACTCGGCCATCGATCCGTGTGCCGGCGACGGTACGGCCTTGCTTGAGATCACGAAGGATACTGGCGCCCACTTGGCCGGCATTGAACTCGATGCGGACAGAGCTGCAGCAGCCACTGAGATGGGAGTTGGGGTAGTCCACGGCAGTGCGTTTGAGTGCCGAGTACCAGCGGAATGTTGCTCGCTCCTGTATCTCAATCCGCCGTATGACAATGAGTTTGGGCCGCACAGTAACATAAGGATGGAGATGGTGTTCCTCGAAAACTGCTATCGCTGGGTGATCAGCGAGGGCGTGCTGGTGTTCGTGGTTCCGGCCCCGGCAGTCGGAACGTGCGCACGTTTACTAGCCAGCCAGTTTGATCGAATTTGCGTCTTTCGACTCGGACATCCGGAGTCTGTCCGCTTCAACCAGGTCGTGGCGTTAGGGAAACGAAAGAAAGCGCATCTGCGCGGCGAACCCAAAGGAGCAGATGACCTGCTTCGGATCGCGTACAAGCCACATCTGCTTCCCGTGCTCAACCAAGAGGTTGTGGAGCGGTTTGCGATTCCACCATCGTCTCCGGCAACGATCACTTACACGGGACTACCTTTAGACGAGCTTGAGGATGCGCTGCAGCGCTCTGTGGCAATGCAGAACGCCCGCGGCATTCTCGTTCGCAAGCAGCAGAAAATGAGTGGCCGACCGGTGACGCCGCTGCACAAAGGCCACGTGGGCCTGTTGGCCTGCAGTGGCATGCTCAACGGGTTTTTCGGAGAAGGCGAGACGCGGCACATCGCACACTGGCGATCGGTCAAGTATGTGGACGAATTCAACGAGGAAGGTGAAGTCGAGGGGGAAACCATTATTCGCAAGCGGGAACGGTTCAGCCACGAACTGACCCTTGCCTACGAGAGTGGCCAGATCATCGAACTGAAGGAGACCAAGGAGCATCAACCACGCCATGAAGTTGATTCGTAATCGCGGGGCACTTCTGGGTCCTGGTGTGGTCGCGCGTCCTCCCGCCAGTCTGATATAAAGAGGTTCTCTGATGGCACTGAGCTTCGAATGGGACAAACGCAAAGCAGAGTCGAACCTCAGAGCGCACGGTGTGTCTTTTCGTGAGGCCACCACGGTGTTTGCCGACCCGCTGGCGATCACGATCTCTGATCCCGATCATTCCTCGGCAGAAATGCGCTTTCTCGACATCGGCCTTTCCTGCTTCGGGCGTCTGCTCGTGGTATCGTACACGGAGCGAGCCAACAAAATCCGACTTATAAGTGCTCGACTAGCCACTCGCAATGAGCGAAGACAATATGAAGAAACAGAATAAGAAGAAGGCGCGCAGTTCCGACCAAATGCGTCCCGAGTACGATTTCAGCAAAGGCGTGCGCGGGAAACATGCTGAGCGCTACGCTGCCGGTTCTAACGTTGTGGTCTTAGCACCAGACGTAGCTAGCCAATTCCAGACCGCAGACGACGTAAATGAAACCTTGCGGGCAGTCGCGAAATTGGTGGAACGCCGCAGGAAACGGCAAACAGCTTAGAACCAAGCAGCAACCAAGCCCGGTGGCTGCGTAGGCAGGCGCGCTCGGCTCTCGTCAGTGCGCTCAACGTGTGCCCATTGCACTCCAAAATTAATCTCCTTTGGCGCACCGAATTCCTCGCCTCGTGGACTTACCCGTCCTGAAGCTCGGATCCCCAATCCGTGGCCGGATAAATAGCATCCAGCAAAACTTGGGCTGACCGGTACCCCTAGATGGCAGGTCGAGTAAGTGATAGTTTTGTTGTGTACACACACGTACACAGTGAGCCTGAGGCATGGAAGCATTGAAGGTTGGGATTCGCGAATTTCGAGAGAAGCTGGCGAGCTATCTGCTGGAAAGTGAAGCGCCGGTGGCGATCACTCGGCACGGCGATACTGTTGGCTACT
>PLBD01000446.1 GCA_003135315.1 Acidobacteriaceae bacterium
TGGGCCACTGTCGCCTCTTTGCCGTAACTGCCTCCCATAACGCGGCCTTCGGACTTTTCCCACTCGAACTTAAAAGTTGGAAGCTCCTTCCCTGAGGTAACGGGATCGGGAACATTGTTCTGGAAGCTGGTGTGACCGCCTTCGGAGCTGATGGGTAGCGACTGTGAAAACACGAGGGTTCCTGTCTGGCGCGGGGACCGATAACGCCTGGTTGTCAGGGAATAGGCAAAACGACTTCGATACCATACCTGAGGACACTCCGCCAGGGCAAATTAAAATTACCCTCCGAACATACTGCGCAAGAAGCGATCTCATTCAGGCTCGATCTGGAGGTCTCCGTCGTTCGAGACTGCCGGCTGAGGTCTGAATCCCATAACAGCGCGCTGCGCCTGCGGCTCGTTCGTTCGCGAACGACAAAGCAAAAAACAAGCATGTGGTTGTAACTCTGACAGGACTACGGCAGCACTGACACTTCCTCACGACCTTCTAGAGCCGGCGAGGTCACACACAGGTGTGATTGGAGTCACTGCGCGGCCGGGGTGGAATTTGGCATAACACGTTGCACCATGAGTGTGGGTGAGCAAAGCCTGATCCTGATAGCGTCCGACGGCCTGAGAACCTGCCTTCTTGAGGCAGGAACGAAGAGGCAGTTTCCGGCAACAGATAACTTATTTCGCGAAGACGGCGACAACGCCGGCGTCTTCCTGGTGGTCAAAGGCAAAGTGTGTTTGAGCATGCAAGGCTTGCCCAGACTAGACCGTGTCTTTGGCAAGGGGTCGCTGCTGGGTCTGCCGTCCACCTTTACCGGACAGCCTTACAGCCTGACGGCTACCGCAGTAACCGCAGCTGACGTGGTGCACGTGCCGCGCGAAGAGTTCGTCCATCTGATGCGCGAGCGTCCGGAACTGTGCCGCGAAGCCACGGAAATGCTGGGCCGGGAAATCAGTTTCATCCAGTCGGCTTTGGCCGAGCGGCAAAGGCAGACCGCTTCCGGAAGAACCTCTGGTGGTAACGTAGCGCTTGGATAGCCCGCCCTTTTGGATAATTCCCATGAGGGAGCGGGGACAGATCGCGGGGGAATGTGGTCCACCTTATGCTTCTGGCATTGCAGCATAAGACTTTCGCTCCTCCTCACCTGGACGGTCATTGATCGCCTTCGAATCACCCAACATAAAAAGGCCCTGAGCAAATTGCCCAGTCCCGTTACGGAACCAGCCACTCAGACAACGGGTGCGCCAATGCTGTTGGTTATTGGCAGCCGTTGAACTTCAGTTGTACCAGTCGCGTTTGCCAGTTGTCGCCGTTGCTGGTTGCGTAGTACTCCTGCGTGTACCAGAAGGTACAGCCGTCGGTGCCGTCGATTGCCATACTGGAGTAGTCACCCCAGCGGTCGCCGCTGGTTTGCGCGCCCGTGCCCGCGAACAACGAGGTCTCGGTTTCCATCTGGCCCAGCGGATCTGTGGGTACGCGCCCCGTGGCATAGATGGAGTCATACACTGTGCCACTCGCCTCGCTATATCCCAGGGCGATGTCACCCATCTTGTCTTGAGCGATGGACGCCATCCAGCGGTAGTTGGAGTCAGGAGCAAAAGTGCCAGACTGGAACAGTCTGACTCCAGTGATGTCCACCTGCTTGACGTTGGCCCGGAACTCATACCATCTGACGCCTGCCTGACCTCCCGAAGCGGTAGTTACGTGGTTCACGTACCAGTGCTGCTGTGGCAAACGCCCGGCGTTCGCAGTGACATTGGTCAGCGGCCCATCGTCCCAATAGGAGAAGCGATACATTACGCGATCGCCGAGCGCATCGACCTTTTCGGTGGTGCCATTCTGCGGAACGCAAAACTCGCTGTTGGGACAGAACGCAGTGTAATTCGGCACGGTAATGGGATCGGCCAGACCGCTGCCGGCAAACGTGGACTGACTAGGATTGGAGAACACAGGGTGCATGGAATAGAGGTAGAGGTGGTTGTTGGTGGAGTCGACGTCATAAGCGCCGATGAAGAACTCGTCCTGATTGGCCGGCGGTGGAAGGCTGGAGTCGATGTCGGCCGGCAACAGGCTGGAATCGTTGGGCGTCAACTGGAAGCAGATCTGCTCGGCCGTATGGTCGCCCACCAGCAGTTTCGCGCTGTTATAGCCGCAAACATAAGCGCCGTCGAAGTTGATGTTCCCAAAGTTGTTGTTGGTCTGGAAATACCCGCTGGGCCAGATACCCCACTTGGGATAGTCGGGGAAGTCATTGCTTAGCGGGAACTGATACTCGTAGTACGAACCGGTTGCGTCGTTGCTGGTGGAAACCGCGACACAAGCATAGTACGGGGGGCCATTGAACACATTCTGAGCGAGCAGCCAGCGGTGATTGAATTTGTCCCACTCGACAATAATGTCCCCATCGTTGTTGTCGAAGCACGCGCCACCCAACGATTGCCACAACAGGTTGCCCTGAACCGGCCCAAGTTCCACTGCGCCCGTTGACTTGTTGAAAACCTGGTAGGCGACGTTGACCCACTCCACTACTTGGGTGTCGCCAACCGCTGCGTTGGTGTCCGGAGGCTGACATTCGCACGACTCGTTATTGTCGAGACCAAGCAGATTCAGTCCGGGCGTAATGTTCGAGGGACTACCGGGAGAATTCTGCTCGACCGGATCGAACTCATAGGGCCCGGCGGGATGAGGGTTCGTGCGACGAACCGAGTGGGCCTGATGAAACCTGTAATAAGGCTTAACAGGCAGGGTGGCAAGGTCGCGCAGGGGCGGCGAAACCGCAAACGCCACCGATTGGTGCGATACGGGCTGCGGCGAAGCATTATCAGCCGCAACAACCGGTAAGCAAAAAAGCAATAGCGATCCTAAGAGCACAGAGACTACGGCTAGCTGACTGATAACTTCCCTGCGATGTTCCACTTTTGCTTTCCTCCTGGGTCTTTCAGGGTGCCGCCAGATAATAACTCAAAGCGTCTACTATCACTAGCGTATTGGGGAGGGCCTCAGTAAATTCAAACGCGGCAAGCCTTTTATTGCATTACTATTCCGCTTTTACGACAATCAGCTCGAAGCTGCCAGGCACCATCGTCGGCCTCTGCCCCGGAGCCACCGGCTTGTCCTCGCGCTGTGCCGTGACCAGGTAAACGACGTTGTTCTCCCTGTCCAGAGCCATCGTCCGCGCGCCACGCACGGTGGCAAGATTCTGCTGGACGGTGTACTTGTCCGGAGTGTCCTCATGGATCACCGTCAGAACGCCCTCGCCGCACGACATGAACACCTGCTGCGTGTTGGGGTTGAAACCTCCAGCATCGACACCTTCGCCGATGGGCACCGTGGTCACCACCTTGCCGGAATCGGAATCGACGACCGCCATGATCTTGTTATTGCATCCGGCGAAGAGACGATGGCTCTTAACGTCGAAGGCCAGCGCGCTCGGCTCCTCGCACGGTGCAACGGACCATTTGTTCAGCACTGACAACTTAGTAACGTCAATTTCCGCGATCTGGCTCTTGTCTTCGATGTTGACATATAGCTTGCCCTTGCCGTCGCTGGCGGGGAATTCCGGCTTGCCGCCGAGCGGGACCGTGCCGACAACCTTGCCGCTGGCCGCGTCGATCACGGTTGAATCCTGGCTGCGCGCGTTGAAGGTGAAGACCCGTTTGGAGAACGGATCGTACAGGATCGCATCCGGCCGCTCGCCAACCTTCACGCTGTCGATCTTGTGCAAGGCTTTCAGATCTAAGATGGTGACCGTGTTGTCGCCACCGTTGCTGACAAAGCCGCGATTGGACTCCGACGCCAGTGCGACGCCGTGGATTCCCGACAGATCGGGAATGTCGCCAGCCGGCTTCAGCGTTTTCGTGTCAATCACTATCACATGGCTGCCCCGCGTGATGAACAGGCGCTGACCGTCCTGGTCGTAAGTGAGGTAGTCCCATCCGCCCTCACCGCCGAGTTTGACGCGTTGGGTCACCTTGAATTGCTTTTGGGCAAATGCCGGTACAGCCGCGAAAAGTGCTGCGGCAATCACGATGGCGATAATTTGTCGCATGATCGGCTCCCTGTTTGTCGAAGATCGAGACCCAGAACTGATGCTGGACAAGGCCTTTAATTGCGCACGAGTAGTCGCGCACTAGATGAGGATAGAACAACGGAATCGAATTGTCCGTCGGGAGCCCAGTTGGCGAGTTCGTTGGGACGCTGCCGCCCATGAAGCAATTGGACGTATCCCGGTGCGGCGCGGTACTGTTTTCTTCTTTCTAAGTTGCGGATACAAGGCTCCGAATCATGCGAGGGCCTTGTGGGGAGGGGTTTGTGACGGCGGAAGAGCAGCGCCTGAAGGATTCTCCGTTGTGGAGACAGTGGGGTCCATATCTCAGCGAGCGGCAGTGGGGCACCGTGCGTGAGGATTACTCTGCCGACGGAGATGCCTGGAACTATGTTCCGCATGACCACGCTCGCAGCCGCGCGTATCGCTGGGGCGAAGACGGACTGGCAGGAATCAGCGACGACAAGCAGATACTTTGCTTCGCGTTGGCACTATGGAACGGCAAGGACCCTATCTTAAAAGAGCGGCTCTTTGGCTTGACCAACAGCGAGGGCAACCACGGAGAGGATGTCAAAGAGTGTTATTACTACCTTGACTCAACGCCTACCCACTCCTACTTAAAGATGCTCTACAAGTACCCGCAG
>PLBD01000057.1 GCA_003135315.1 Acidobacteriaceae bacterium
TTGCCCTGGCGACCATTGGCTTGCCGCCGTACTGGCGGGCGTTCGCGGCCTGGGGACAGGTTCTCTTCTACGGGTTTGCGGCTTTGGACGGAATTGTGCCTGACGGTGCAGTGCTGAAGAAACTGACTTCGCCGATAAGGACGTTTGTCGTACTGATGGCGGCGTCGCTCACCGCCGTGCAGGTTTATTTCGTGCAGCCTACCAGTTTGTGGAAAGACGTTTCCTACCGCGCTTCCGTTGCCGAGCAGTCACCTTCCTCGGAACCCAAGGTGCCTACCGGTACCGGAGTATAGAGCCCTCCACGACAATCGCGGGTGGAGCACGCCTTCAGGCGTGCATACCAGGCCGCCTGATGGATTGCGCTTTAGCGCCTGAGGTGATGTTCTTCTTACCTCTCAGCGTCTAAGCCTGCTGCTTCTCATTCTGAGCCGGATTCAGCCGGCGGCACCGCCGTAGGCGTCGCACTGCCCACGGAGATCAGAGCCATCCCATAAGTCGTTCTGGGTTGTATCAGGGCACGGCTTTCAGCCGTGCCGTATGCGGCCCGTGAATGAACTGGGCTTTAGCCCCTGAAAGCTAACTTTTTCCTTTCGGCAGTGGGGCAGAAATCCGAAAAAACCGAGCGCCATAGGCGCGAAATAATCTAGCCAGCACGTAGCGAAGCGGAGTGCTGGGTCAAGTGAGAAAAGCACCTGAGTCCCCCGGGGACGCCACGGCTCTCACTTCCGCCACCGGTCAAACATCTGCCACCAGATCAGCTTCTGCCACTCGGTGAGACAGGTCTTGGCCCACTCGCGATTGCTCCACCACGGTTGCCCGAAGAGGAAGCCATTCCTCGCTGCGGCCGCGCTCCACTGATACTGCGGCAGTCGGTCGCGCAAGATCGATAGCGCCCTCCGCGTGTGATAGTCGTCTGTCGCCACAATGACGGAATGTGGCGGCGGCTGCAATCGCTTCAGGCAATCGCCCACCTGGGCTGCTTCTTCCTTAGTCGAGTCCCCAGGTATGGGGCACACGCTGACCTGTGCGAGGGTTGGCCCCGCCGTGCGCGCCACGAAGTCGGCCGCCAGATCTGCGTACGAATGTCCATAGGTAACCCCGGTAGTGGCGTCCAACACTAGATGTTGCGCGTAGCCGGAGCGGAGCAACTCCATGCCCTTCCAATAGCGGTTGTCCGGTTCAGAGCCTGCGAGTACGACAACCGCATCCGACTTCTCCGGGTTATTCACGACCAGGTAGCTGCCGGCCTGGAAGAACAACAGGGCGCAGATCAGGATGACAACCCCAAAACCGACGAGCAGACGTTTCATAGCAGAGGGCGCCTTGAAAACACTATTAACCCTAGCACGGAGCGAACAGGCCGCGCGAAATTTTGCCTATGGGTTGCGTTGTGCCAGGGCACGACTTCAGCGGCCACTGAAAAAAATCGCTTTTGGAGTGTCTTGTAACAGGGCACGACTTCAGTCGTGCCGATACGCGCCTTATTTCTTGTCACCCGAGGCGGCTTCAGCCGCCGAGGGATCTGCTGTTTCCGGCGGCTTGCAGGACCTCACTTACAAATGTGGCGTCAGAGGACCCGGCCATTGCACCACGACGACCTTCCCATCATCTTCGCGCTCCAGCACGGGCGCGTAGAGTCCGAGGGGCTTGCGCTTCCACCACATCCCCGTGTCGCGCTTTTCTTCCATCGTCGTGAAGCAGTATTGCCAAAGGACAGCGCGCACTTGTTTTGGAGGCGCTTGCGGGAAGGGATTTCCCGCAAACAGCGCCAGCACATCCGGCGCGCCATCTAGCAATCGCTCCTCGGTACTGGGTACGATCATGTTGTCGCGCCACGCGCCGAACGAGGCAAACCACAGGTTCCAGTCAAAGCGCGGCTGGTAAGGCGCATAGATGCGCGGTCCCTGGGCCGTGTCCTGCGGTTTATAACGGAAGGGATACGGCGTCCAATTTTCCCCGTCGTCGGAACCTTGAAACTCGATCTCGTAGCGGCCGCGCGTCATGACCGCAAACAGCCCATAGCGGTTGGCGATGCGAAATGGCTCGAGCGCGGCAACCGGCGAGACCGGAAATGGCGCGCGGGGCCACAGCATCCAGACCATCTGCACCGTGGTTGCGTAGAAAATCCAGAGCAGCATCACGCTGGCGAGCGCGAGTCGGAACGCGGCAACCGGCTTCGGGCTCTTGCTGATCGGTGAGACCTCGCAGTTGTCAGCTTCAGACGCCGGGCCTGCTTGGACCACGTCTTCCTTCGGAACCAGCCGCTCTTTCCACCGCTCAGGCATAAATCGCAGAATGAAGCGGTCATCCAGAAGTAGAAATCCGAGGACAAGAACAAGGTAGTTCAGGAAGGTATAGTTCGCCGTGAGAATCACCGGAATCTGCCACGCAGTCACGATGAAGAAACATGCAAAGCGCCAGCGCCGCGGCAGAAACAGCATGAAGACCAGCCCGAGCTCGAGCACCAGCGTCGCCCCGGTGGCGAACGCGTGAACTCCGTGCGGCAGGTGCTGCACATACCAGCCAACCCAGGTCGGCAGCGGGCCGTTCTGGTAGTAGTCGTCCATGGCGGTGAAGTTGCGCCATTCGATATCCCCGCTGGCCAGCTTTACCACGCCGGATTCGAAGTAAATTCGGAACCATTCCCACTGCAGCAGAAAAAGGCTGGCGCGTGACGGCGGACTGTTCCTGCCCAACCCCGGCCACAGTCCCGCCGGCGCAAAAAACAGCGAGATGAATCCTGCTTCCAGCAACATACCGTCCGATTGATAGCCGGAAAAATCCTGCGCTGCTGCGACGAACGAGAGATAGCACACGAAGCAGATCAGCAGCGTCGCTCGCGGCCACACATTCAGGATGAGCAGCAGAGACGCGATCATGCCGATCCAGCAGATGGCCATGAGCATGTGTCCGCCGCTGGAGAGCCACAGCACGGTAGGAGCAAACCAGAATCGCGCCTGGCCGAACTGCCGCGTCACCGCGTCGAGGTATTCGCCGGCCGGAAGAATTCCATCCGGGCCGATCAGTCCGCGAATCTGGAAGACGAGCGCATAGAACGCCGAAAAATAAATCAGGCCAAGCGCGCGCAGAAAGATCCAGCGGGGAATGAGCCGGTCGGATGCGCCCACGCCTGAATCGAACAGCCAGCGGATGACGGATGAAGGAGTCCGATTCATGGGGAGTGCATTCTGTGGTTCATGGCGCTGTCGCTTACGGGAGGAAGCCTCTTCCACTGACAACTGGCCACTGGCCACTGACCACTGCCTTTCAATGCACGGTCTTGGTCTTGCGCGACATATAGTCCATCAGCAGATACTGGCCCAGCGTGTACGGTGTCGTGAAGTACGCCTTGCCGCGGCACATCTCCGTTACCTTCTGCACAAACTGCACCAGCCCGTAGTCGGAGGCGAGCATGAACGTGTTGATCAGCACGCCGGCGCGCTTGCACTTCGACACTTCCTTCAGCGTTTCGCTCACCACCAGCGGATCGAGGCCGAAAGCGTTCTTGTAGATGCGGCCGTCCTCCAGCGTCAGTGCTGACGGTTTGCCGTCGGTGATCATCACGATCTGCTTCATGTCCTTGCGCTGGCGTTGCAGGATGCGTTGCGCCAGGCGGAGACCTTCGCGGGTGTTGGTGTAGTACGGACCGACTTTCACGCGGGCGAGCTGCGAGAGCGGGACTTCTTCGGCGGAGTCGTGGAAGAGGACCAGCGACAACGAGTCTCCGGGATATTGCGTGCGAATGAGCTGCGAGAGCGCCATGGCGACTTTTTTGGCGGGAGTGAAGCGGTCTTCGCCATAGAGAATCATCGAGTGCGAGCAGTCGAGCATCAGCACGGTCGCGCAGGAGGACTGATATTCGCATTGATGCACCTGGAGGTCGCGGTACTCGATATTCAGAGGCAGGCTCAGGCCCTCGCGCTGGATTGCATTGGAGAGCGTCGCAGTGATATCGAGGTTCAGCGTGTCACCGAACTCGTAGGTCTTGGAAGCGCCGCTGGCTTCGATGCCGGTCGCGGTGTCGCGCGTGTCATGCCGGCCGAAGCTGGACTTGCCGAGCGATCCCAGCAGATCGCGCAGCGCGCGAAAGCCAAGAAAGTCGAGACCCTTGTCGGTGATCTCAAAGCGCGTTTGGCCTTGTGTCTCGCCCACCTGCCCGCCGGCGGTCGACGAACGCGAAGGATCGTGCGGCTGATCGACGTTAATGTAGTTTTCTTGCTCCATGCGCTCGATGAGTTGCTCGATCAGTTGCTCGAGTTGCTCGTTGCTCATGTTCTCGATCTGCTGGCGCATCTGCTCGTCCAGCATATCGCTGTTCAACAGCGCCTCGGCGATGGCCTGGCGCAGGTTTTCCAGCGTCTGCTCCGCATCGTTCAGATCGTAAAAATCCATGTACTGCTGCTGGAAGCCGCTTTGCAGCAGGTAGTCGGAGAGCGCGCCAAGCAGGTCCTCCATGCTCATCTCGGAGGCGGGCTCGGGAACGTATTTTTTGTACTTGATGAATCGCATAAAGGCAGCAATTAGCAATTAGAAACTAGCTCTCGGCCGTCAGCTCTCAGCCGTCAGCCAGGCGCATTTCCAGCATTGACGCATCTGGTCGGCACAGATGTTCGAACCCATAATGCGCGAGCGCCGCAGGCGCGGAAGATGATAGCCCCGCCCTTCAGGGCGGGGTAAGGTCACAAAAAGGATCCAGAGTCCGGTAGGGACGGCACCCTACTTCCGGAAGTGCGCCCTCCAAAGCGGCTCGTTCTGGATATACCGTGCTCCCCGAGCTTACGCCCCGGGCTAACCTCGACGCCGCCGCTGCGCGGCTCGTTCATCAATCTTCTCAGCACCTTTGCTAATTGCTAATTGCTTCTTAGTTAAACGGCCTTCTCTGTCTCCTGAATTCCCGCTCCTCATCTTCATCGCGCACCCTTGGCTTCTCGCGCTGCGGCTGCTTTTCTCCAGCGGTAAACGTCCGCTCCTCGGTGCGGCCGATGCGTTTGTGCGCATATAGCCCCTCAAGGATGAACTCCGCTCCCGATACGATCATCTCCGACGGCTCCTTGCCGCTCAGTCCGAGCGCGCTCAGCTTGTCGAGCAATCCCTGGATGCCGCGCAGCTTGCCCAGCATCTCTTGCGCGCCGGCGGCATCGCGCAGCTGGATCTCGCCGCCCAGGTCGAACCACTGCACCACCTGGTTCATATTGCTGTTGCCGTGAAAATACTTGTCATAGGTGCGGGCGACGGCGGCGCGAATGATCTCGCGCACCACATTGTCAGCGCCCTTCAGCTCGCCTTCATATTCCAGCTCCAGCTTGCCGATCATCGCCGGCATGGCGGCATAGATGTCGCCCACGCGCGGCACTACCAGCTTCTCGCCGGAACGAATTGCGCGCCGCTCCGCATTTGAGATTACGTTCTCCATGGCACTGATCGGCAGGCGCTGGCTCACGCCCGAGCGCTTGTCAATGCGCTTGTCCTCGCGCGCTACGAACGCGATCTGCTCGATCACCTGGCTTACGAACTCGGGTATCTGTAACGGATGACCGCTACGTTCCATCCATGCTTCCTGCGCGGTAATGGCGATACCTTCGTCGACGGTCGCTGGATAGTGAGTGCGAATCTCGGAGCCGATACGGTCTTTGAGCGGCGTGATGATCTTGCCGCGCGCGGTGTAGTCCTCCGGATTGGCGCTGAAGACCAGCGCTACATCCAGCGGCAGGCGCACCGGATAGCCTTTAATCTGCACGTCCCCTTCCTGCATGATGTTGAAGAGGCCAACCTGTATCTTGCCGGCGAGGTCCGGCAGTTCGTTGATAGCGAAGATGCCGCGATTGGCGCGCGGCAACAGTCCGTAGTGGACGGTGTACTCGCTGCCGAGTGCGTGACC
>PLBD01000094.1 GCA_003135315.1 Acidobacteriaceae bacterium
CACGACTTTAGTCGTGCCGATATGCGATCTAATTCTCATCATCCCGAGCGGGCTTCAGCCCGCGAGGGATTGGAGGCGCAAGCCGACGCTCTCCGCATAGCAGGCCAGACCGTCGTCTTTGCCGCCATCGATGGCCGCGCCGCCGGCATTCTCGGCATCGCCGATCCCATCAAGCCCGAGGCCGTTCAGGCCATCCGCGATTTGCGCGCTCAGGGCCTGCGCGTCGTCATGCTGACCGGCGACAACCAAACCACAGCCGCTGCTGTCGCCCGCCAGATCGGCATCACCGATTTCGAAGCCGGTGTCCTGCCCGAAACCAAAGCCGATGCGATCAAGAAGCTGCAACAGCAGGGAAGAGTTGTCGCGATGGCGGGCGATGGCGTCAACGATGCTCCCGCGCTGGCCCAGGCGCAAGTCGGCATCGCGATGGGAACGGGAACGGACGTCGCTATGGAGAGCGCGGGCATCACGCTCATTAAAGGCGATCTCGCCGCCCTGGTCCGCGCCCGCCGCCTCAGCCGCGCCGTCATGGCCAACATCCGCGAGAATCTTTTTTTCGCGTTTGTCTACAACTCGGTAGGCGTGCCGATTGCGGCGGGCATTTTGTATCCCAAGTTCGGCATTCTACTAAGCCCCATAATCGCCGCCGCCGCCATGAGCTTCAGCTCGGTGTCGGTCATTACGAATGCGTTGCGATTGCGCAATACCAAACTGTAATCTTGTGTGTCATCCTGAGCGTAGGTTCGCCGGGTGCCCCACTCATTCGCGCTTTTCGAATGAGTGGGAGACCGATACCCTGTCGCTGGTACCCGGGATCGCCCTTCCTTTGACCTACCCCAACGCTCCCTCCCCAGGCGCATTCAGCAGTGCGCCCGCGTCACAGGTGCGCTGCCAACTCACCCGCGCCACGGGCGCGGCATAAGAAAGCCCACCGCTTCAGCGGTGGGATGGCTTGCATCAGATCCTGAGTGCCCCGGGCACGGCACACGCACCCGTGCCCAACATCACACCTATCTTGCCATCCGCCAATTACGCTCTTACGCCGCGGCCCAAGGCGCTTGTCTTGTGTCAGGGGTTTACTATTACCTTTGCTAATTGCTAATTGCTAATTGCTAATTGCTTACCTACCCATGCCCATCATCCGCCCACGCCTGACCGACTTCCATAACATCCTTCTTCCTCAGGCGCACACCGACTTCGCGATTCCTTTCCTCGACGAAGACATCCCGCTCTACCTCGATCCTTTCCTGCTTTGGCGCTCGCCCTCGCAACAAGATCAGGCTCTTCACACATCGCTCATCAACTCTTTCAACCATCTGGGCTACCTGGCTAAACAAGGCCGGGAACAAGACGCCATCGACCTGCTGATTGCGCTCAGCGAGTGCGACGAAGTTGGTCTGGGTCTATCGCGTACACGCGAAGGCCACCGCATCGGCGCGCCCACCGCGGAGAAAATCCTCAGCCTCTTCCACGACATTCCGCAGTATTACAAGGCCGGCTTCGTCCACTTCGAGGAAATCCAGTTCTTCGTCGAACACATTTCGAAAGACCGCATCAGCGATTTCGCCTGCAGCTTCCTTAAATCTTTCCTGATTGATTACACCATCCAACAATGCCAAACCATCGGTATCCCTATGTCAATGGTGCATCTTCAGGTTTACAGCTACAGCGAAAACTGCCTGAAGTCGGAGACCGTCAACCTGCCGGTCAATCCGGAAAACGGCAAGCCAATCATCTTTGTTCCCAAACGCTGGCTCCGCTTCACGCCCTGGATCAACTTCGACGAGTACTTTGCCGAATCCTGCCCAAAGGATGCCAAGCCGGAATCCGCCGCAGACCAGCGCGTGACCGTCCTCACCTACAACCGCCAGAACTATGGTGCGGTTCTTGAATTTGTCGCCAGGAAGGAGCGGACTGCCGGAGACTGCACGAACGACCCGCTCTTCGCGCAGCTACCCGTCAACTCGGCCAAAGCCAGCCTCCAGGCCATCCGTAGCCTGCCCTTATCCAGCGGCCCAGGCGATCGCAACGATAGGACCTACGAACGCGAGATGGCGCGGCTGTTGGCCTCCGCCTTCTATCCCCAACTGGATTTCGCCGAAGCCCAGACCCGGACCGACTCCGGCGTCCTCATCCGCGATCTCATCTTCTACAACAATCGTTCCCACCCATTCCTCGACGAGTTGATCGCCAAGTATGATTGTCGCCAGATCGTCATGGAGATGAAAAACGTTAGGCAGATCGACGGGGGAAACATCAGCCAACTCAACCGCTATCTGACCGATCAGCTCGGACGCTTCGGCGTGCTCCTCACCCGCCGTCCCTTGCCGGCGCGCATGTTCAGAAACACCATCGATCTGTGGTCCGCCCATCGCCGTTGCATTATTGCCTTGACCGACGACGATCTGGACCTCATCGTCAACCTGTTCGAAAGCAAGCAGCGCGACCCCATCGACGTCCTCCACAAGAAGTACGTCGAGTTCGCCCGCGCTTGCCCTGGCTAAGGAGAGACCGGTGAACAACGCAGCCGAAGTTGAAGAGTTTGAGAGGCTGGAACAGCAACTCCACTCCATGCTGATCGAGTTATCGGAACTATCCAAGAAGAGGCCGAACGACGGCCTGAACAAATTCAAATTGAAATTAGTAAACGTTCTTCTCGAGAGGATCAACGGGTTTATAGGCGAGCAAAAGCCATTTCAGGACTTCGCCACCTTCGATGAGAACGATCTTCCCACCAACAGTGACGTGGTCGTAATGCTCTCGCAATACGCCGCAGCAATGTTTCAGTTTCGCGTCGAGAATACCGAACTGCGCGGCATCAAGTGGCACTGGCCGCTGCCGGGCAAGCAAGATGACGTCGAAACCGACAGTCCCGATCTGTTCAAGTACGGCAGCAAGTAATTCTCGGGGCTCGAAGCTCGCGGCTCGAAGCTCGCGGCTCGAAGCTCGCGGCTCGAAGCTAATTGCTAATCGCTAATTGCTAATTGCTTCTTCCTACGCCCCCGGCATCTTCATCCCCGCCAGCCGCCGGGCAAAGCTGGGCTTGCCCATGGTCTTGAACATCTTCCTCATCTGCGCATACTGCCGCAGCAGCTGATTGATTTCCTGCACGCTTGTTCCCGATCCGCGCGCAATGCGTTTGCGGCGGCTGCCGTTGATGACCTCGTGGTGCTCGCGCTCGTACGGCGTCATCGAGTTGATGATCGCCTCCACGCGGTTCAGTTGCTTGTCGTCGACCTTGTCGGCCGCCTGCTGCATGTTGGCGAACGGCCCGATCTTCGGCATATGGCTCATGATGCTGGAAATCGATCCCAGCTTCTTCACTTGCCGCAACTGGCCGCGAAAATCCTCCAGCGAGAAGCCATCGCTGCTGAGCGCCTTGCGCGCGAACTCTTCCGACTTGCCTTTGTCCAGCTTGGCTTCGGCCTTTTCGATGAGCGACAGAATGTCGCCCATGCCGAGAA
>PLBD01000247.1 GCA_003135315.1 Acidobacteriaceae bacterium
GGGTCGGCGTCTTTCCAGAGGGTGAGGAAATCTTTGTAGGCGGCGAGCGCACGGACGCGCGCGGCGTCGGCATCCGCTCCCTGCGAGGTCCTCTCCTGCAGGGCGTTGGCCCGGGCCGCTCCCAGATGCGCCAGCGCTCCCGTCCAGCAATTCCAGACGATGCCGCTGTGGTCAATGATTTTCTGAAACTCAGCAGCGGCAGCGCCGCCTTGTCCGGCTGCCAGGTATGCTTCTCCGCGCACGTAAACGTGATACAGGCAGGAAAGATTGGCCACGAACTGAATTTGCCCCAACTCAATGGGGGAAGCAGCTTGCAGGGCAGTCAATGCGGCGGCCGGATTCTTTCTGTCCAGCGCCAATTGTGCCTGAATAGCAGGCAGCCAAAGCGATTGCATCTGCGTGTCCAGCGGGAAGCGTTTCCCCAAGTCCTGCGCCAACGATTCGGCTCGTGCCGTGTCGCCCACCATGGCAAACGCAAGCGCAGCTTCGACCTCTGCGCCCTGACTCGTGGGGGCCAGCTTTAAAGCATCTGCTGCTGACTGCCGGCCCTCTGTAGGATTGCCGTAAGCGGCTTGTTGCAGAGCTGCACTCGCCTGCAGGATTGCCGCATATTCCTTGTTGTCGGTCCGGATGGCGGAGTCCACAGCCCGCCTGGTCAGTTCCCGCGCCTTGCCGAGATGACCGCTGTACGCCTCGGTGTCGGATGCGAGCCCCAGTCCATAGCTCTCATATCCCGGCTTCCCCGCAAACCACTGTTGCTGTTCCGCCATCACCGGGGAGTCCGTCCCGAGAAAGGCCAGAGCGTAGCGAGCGACACGGAGTACGAAGTCACTTGGTCTTCCCGCCAGTCCCTTCTGGATCAAATCTTTCGCCTCGTCGAATCGCTGCAAGGCGAGGGCGTAATTGGCCAGATTCTGAAACGCCAATTTAAGTTCCGCTGCATTGGGCGGCTTCTGGCGGTTGATCTCGGCAGCTTTTTCATATTGCCCCTGTTGGGCGTAGACAACGCCCAGGTTGACATACGCTTCGCGCGACAGCGGATAGCTCTCGATGATTTCCTGATAGGTTTGGGCCGCCTTATACAGTTCCCCGGTCACATTTCGATAGTAGTCGGCGCTGATCTCCAGCTTCTCGCGTTCGCTGGCATGTTCCCGCAACTGAAACGCTTTGGTGAAGTACTCGCTGGCCCGTCCCACCTCGCCAAGACTGAAGTAGTCCCTGCCCAGTTTGTCGTAGCCAATGGCAAAATTCGGATCGAGCTCGATGGCTCGTTGATGGTAAGGCAGGGCTGCGGCGTAGCCTTTCTCATTGAACGCCTTTCCTGCAAGGCTGTACGCTTTCAGAGCTTCCAGCGAGGAGGTAGTGGCCTGTTGGAGGGGAACATCAAATTTCTGCACCGTAGCCAGCGATTCGCCCAACTCCGTGCGCAGCTTCGATGCCGCGCCGCCCAGCGCGTCCAGTACCGTTTCCTTGGACGCCGCCGTCACCTGTTGTTCGGCAAGCACGTCTTCGTTCTGGCAATTCACCGCCTTTAATTCCAGTACATACTTGCTTCCCAGACTGCCAATCGCTCCGGTGAGGTAGGCCTTGCTGCCCGCACGCAGGCAAAGCTCGCGCGCCAGATCGGGCGTCAGTTTCGTGCCCGCCGGACGGGTCATCAACTGCAAGGTCTTCGCAACTTCACGGTCCGAGAGCACGTTCAGGAAAGGCGATTGCCGCAGGGAGACGTTGAGCGCCGTCTTCAGCGTGTCGTCGAAAATC
Source organism: Acidobacteriaceae bacterium (assembly GCA_003135315.1). Lineage (GTDB taxonomy): Bacteria > Acidobacteriota > Terriglobia > Terriglobales > Acidobacteriaceae > Bog-257. Next base: position 1,762 of record PLBD01000247.1, read on the forward strand.
GCATCGCCCGTGCTGTTGGAAAAATCGGTGAGAACGATGCTGTCTTTCTCGGTGAGGCGGTGCGCAGCCTGGCGCGAGCGGAAGTAGAGTGTTCCCGCGATCGCAATTCCGGCGAGCAGCACGGCGGCGGGAACCAGGACCTTCCAAAGTTTCCTGCCCGCAACCGGGACTTCGGCGGCCTTCACCGCGCTCGCGGACGGAGCGGAAGCCAGCGCAGGGGAAGAGCCCGAAGCTGCCGACGGCCGCTGGGCCGTGACCTGAGCGCCGCTTTCCTGCGCGCCCGCCATCGTGCCGGAACCCGCAGCTATGGCTCGTCCTATCTCTGAATCCCGCTTCATGCGCTGCAACTCGGAGCGCATTTCGGAGGCGTGCTGATAACGGAGTTCGCGGTCCTTTTCCAGCGCACGGTTGATGATGTGCTCCAGTTGGGCGGGGACATCGAGATTCAGCCGCACCGGGGCCACCGGAGCACGGTTCAGGATCGCGTCAAAGATGATGGCGGAACTGTCCCCACGGAAGGGCAACTGCCCGGTGGCCATCTCGTAGAGGACGGCCCCAAACGAGAACAAGTCAGTCCGGGCATCCAGTTCCTTGGCCCGCGCCTGCTCCGGCGACATGTAAGCTACGGTGCCGAGCGTAGAACCGGGACTGGTCAGATGGTCCGAGTCCGCCGCAACGGTCTGACCGCCAAGCGTGGCAACCGTGCTCGAGGAAATGCGCGAAAGGCCGACCTTCGCCAGTCCGAAGTCCAGAATCTTGGCATGGCCGCGCTTGGTGACCAGGATGTTCGCGGGCTTGATGTCCCTGTGGATGATGCCTTCGGCGTGGGCTGCGTCGAGCGCGTCGGCAATCTCAATGGCCAACGAGAGAAGGACCTCGGTTTCCAGCGGCCGGCCGTCGATGCGATGCTTCAGCGTCATGCCATCCAGAAACTCCATGACGATGAAGGGCTGCCCGTCATGTTGTCCGATTTCATGGATCGTGCAAATGTTAGGGTGATTCAGTGCCGACGCGGCCTGGGCTTCCCGCTGAAAGCGGCTTAGTGCCAGGGTGTCTTTGGATACTTCGTCGGGCAGAAACTTCAGGGCGACGAAGCGATGGAGGGTCAAGTCCTCGGCCTTGTAGACTACACCCATGCCGCCGCCGCCGATTTTCTCGACGATGCGGTAGTGCGATATGGTTCGGCCGATCACGGAGTCGCACAATAGTAGGCCGGGGCGCGAGAACGGGTCAATAGTACTGGCATTGCGGGCAAAGCTACCTTCAACCCGCCACCTAATCGACTCGCAGGAAGCGCCGGCAGATCATGGCGGACCGCGTCCTTGACTTGGCTCACGCGGTGCGGGGAACGTCACCTCCGGCTTTCCCGCTTGACCCGCCACGGCTTTTCTGTAAGAGTAAGCCACACGTCTCACGTGGGGACAAGCCATGCCGTCAGGCCTTCCTATCGTGGAGTTCGACCGCTCCAAACTGATGATACGCATTGAGGTCACGCTTAACGCCGATCCCACGGCCATCAGTCCCGTGGTGGAAGGCATCATGGAGATGGCCCGCGGGATGGAGTGCAGCGCCGGCAAGGAGTTCGAGATTGAGACGGCCCTGCGCGAAGCCCTGGCCAACGCTATTGTTCACGGCTGCAAGAACGATCCCACCAAGAAAGTACAGTGCTGCGTGGGCTGCGACGAAGAGCGCGGCATGCTGATCGTAGTCCGCGACCCCGGCTCCGGCTTCGATCCTTTCGCCATTCCCGATCCCTGCAACGGGGAAAACGTTTACTCTAACCACGGGCGCGGCATCTACCTGATCAACCAGCTTATGGACGAGGTGAAGTTCGAGCGCAACGGCACCGAAATCCACATGCGCAAGTACTGAATCGCGCCGCTCACTCCCACTCTTCAATCACCTGCCTGATCCGCTCGAAGGCCCAGTCGATCTCTTTCCGCGTGATGACCAGCGGCGGGGCGATGCGGATCACGCGATCGTGGGTCTCCTTGCAGAGAATGCCCAGTCCTTTCAGCGCCTCGCAGTAAGGCCGCGCCGGAACGTCCAGCTCGATGCCGATCCACAGGCCCTTGCCGCGGACTTCACGCAAGTGCGGGCTGCGCAGAGTGCGCAGCAGGTTCAGGAAGTACTCGCCAAGTTCAGCGGAGTGCTGGATCAGTTTCTCTTCGATGAGCACATGCAATGCGGCGCGCGCGACGGCGCAGCCCAGCGGATTGCCGCCGAAGGTGCTGCCGTGATCGCCGGGATGGAAGACGCCGAGGATCTCCTTCGACGAAAGCACCGCCGAGACGGGATAGAAGCCGCCGGACAGCGCCTTGCCGATGATCACCATGTCCGGCCTCACCCCTTCATGCATGAAGGCGAACAGCTTGCCGGTGCGTCCCAGGCCGGATTGAATCTCGTCCGCGATCAAAAGCACATTGTTGCGGCGGCAAATCTCGGCTGCCTCGCGCAGGAAGCCTTCGGGGGGAATCACAATTCCGGCTTCGCCCTGAATCGGCTCGACCAGGAATGCGCAGGTGTTGGGCGTGATGGCATCGCGCAGGGCCGCGGCATCGCCAAAGGGGATGACCTTGAAGCCCGGGGTGAACGGGCCGAAGCCGTCGCGATACTGCTCGTCGGTCGAGAAACTGATGACCGTGACGGTGCGGCCATGAAAGTTATTCGCGCAAGCGATGATTTCGGCTTGGCCATCGGGAATACCTTTGACCTTGTAGCCCCACTTGCGCGCGGCTTTCACCGCTGTCTCAACCGCCTCGGCACCGGAGTTCATCGGCAGCGCCATCTCGTAGCCGGTCAGCTCGTGCAGTTGCTGGTAGAAGAGCGGCAGTTGGTCATTGCGGAAGGCGCGCGAGGTCAAGGTCACCTTCTGCGCCTGCTCAAACATCGCCTTCAGGATTTCGGGATGGCAATGTCCCTGGTTGACGGCGGAATACGACGCCAGGCAATCCAGGTAACGATTGTCCTCCACGTCGTAGACCCACACCCCCTCGGCGCGTTCGATGACGACGTCGAGAGGATGGTAGTTGTGAGCGCCATAAAGTTCTTCCAGTTCGATGAAATCTTTGGTCAGCAAACGATCGATAACGGGCATGATCTCCTCTTTGAAGCAATTAGCAATTAGCGATTAGCAACGGCTGCTGCTCGGCTTCTCTCCACCCGACGCAACAGCGACCCGAGCATTCGCTGAACTTCCCGAGCGTCGGTTGTCAGTTCCAGGTGAGCCTGGGACGACAGAAAGCCTAGATCTCGCGATAACAGCAAGAAATATTCCAGTTCAAACGACGAGCCCGCTGCCATGTTAAGAAAGCGATGGAAATCGCCATCTCCNNCGTGACTCCATAGATTTCCTCCTTTGGAAAACTGGCGGTCTCACGATAGACAGCTAGTGTCAGAGCATGTGCCTTTTCCCACACGATTAACCGCCGAAATTCCTTCATAAGAACTCTCCATCTGAGGGCCTCAAGCTAATTGCTAATCGCTAATTGCTCGCTGCTTCTTTATTCCAGCAGCATCGTTAACAACGCCATCCGCACGTACAGCCCATTCGCGGCCTGGCGGAAGTACAGCGCGCGCGGATCGTCATCCACGGTTTTGTCCAGTTCCACCGTGCGCGGCAGCGGATGCATGATCATCGCGTCCGGCTTCATGCGCTGCAGCACCGACGAATTGATGGCATAGCGCTGCGCACCGGCGACGCGCGGCGGCCGGCCGGGACGAACGCGCGTCTGGTAGATAACATCCGCCTCGCCGACCACGCGATCGATGTCCGACTCCAGTTCGTAGCGAACGCCATGCCGGTCGAGGTACTGCAAAATGTCGCTGCGCATCTGCTGCTCCGGCGGGCTCACAAAAAAGATCTTCACCCGCTCGAACTTCGCCAGCAGATACGCGAGCGAGCGCGCCGTGCGGCCGCGGTCCAGTTCGCCGATGAAGGCCACGCTCAGCCCGTCCAGCGGGCGCTCGCGATAGATGGTGTACAGGTCGAGCAGGGCTTGCGTGGGGTGCTGTCCGCCGTCGCCATCGCCTGCGTTGATGATGGGAACCGGCGAAACCCTCGCTGCGCGCGCCGCTCCGCCCGGTTCGTGATGCCGAATCACGATCACGTCGCAGTAGCTGCCGATGATGCGAATGGAATCCTCGACCTGCTCTTCCTCGATTTCCGATGAGAACGCGCGCGCATGTTCGGTGGAGAGCACGCGTCCACCCAGCCGGTGCATGGCAGCCTCGAACGAGAAGCGCGTGCGCGTGGAGGGCTGATAGAACAGGCTGGCGAGGATGCGGTTCTGGTAATCCAGAGTGCCGCCGCGCGCGACAATGCGTTCCATCAGCCGCGAGCGATCGAACAACTCCATCAGCAGGGGAACGGTGAACTGTTGCGACTCGACAACGTGCCGCAACGTCATACGGGAGCATCCCAACTTGTCTTCTCGAAGATTGGGCGGTTTATGCAGAGTGGGCATGGCCTACCGGAGAACCGGCTCCTCCAATTCTTGGTTGACAGTCTCGCGTGCTTGCTCGGCGTCGCCAACCATGCGGGTACCGGCCCGCCCAGCAACCGCTTCGCAAAGAAGTTCGAAGGACGAGATCACGGCTGCCTTGCCGCCGCTGCGCAGGAAATGAATCACCGACTCGATCTTGGGGCCCATGTTTCCCGGCGGAAAGTGCCCAGCGCGCTGGTATTCCTCCAACTGCGACACGGTGACGAAAGTCAGCCGCGTCTGGTCGGGCTTCCTGTAGTTCAGGTAAACGTAATCGGTATCGGTGGAGATGGCGAACAGATCGACGTGAAGCTGTGTGGCCAGCAGCGCCGACGCCCGGTCTTTGTCGATGACCGCTTCCAAACCTTGCAATCGCCCGCCCACACGCATCACCGGAATGCCGCCGCCGCCGGTGGAAATCACGACTACCTTGCGCGCCACCAGCGAGCGGATGACGTCCAGCTCCACAATCTCCAGTGGCTCCGGCGAAGGCACTACGCGGCGATAGCCGCGCGCCGCATCTTCCACAATGTGCCAGCCCAGCACGCGTTTGCGTTCCTCCGCATCGGCCCGCGAATAGAACGGGCCAATGGGCTTGGAAGGCTGAAGCATGGCGGGATCGTCGGGCGAGACCACGGTCTGCGTGACCAGGCTGACCACCGGAATGTCGAGGCCGGCCTCGGCCAGCGCATTGCCGAGTGATTGTTCCAGCAGGTATCCGACCTCGCCCTGGCTGGCCGCGCCGCAAACGTCAAGCGTCTGGCCGTACACGACGTCGGAGGCGCGTTCGGAGCGCAGCAACTGCGCTCCCACTTGCGGCCCGTTGCCGTGCGTGATCACGAGGCGATAGCCGAGACGAATAAGTCCGACCATCGCCCGCGCCGTGCGGCGGGCGTTCGCCAGTTGCTCAACGATGGTCCCTTTCTCACCCGCCCGGATGAGAGAGTTGCCTCCAACCGCGACTAGCGCAGTCTTCGACATAGGATTCCTTAATGACGCGGTCCGCTGTTCGCCGGAGGCTCTTAGCCTTTAGCTTTTAGGAAGATTCCGTTGCCACGCTTGCTAAGAGCCAAAGGCCAAGAGCCAAGAGCGAACCGCGAATAGCGGCCCCTCTACCGCACCAACTCCAGCAGCGGCTCGCGCGCTGCTTCGCGTTCCCGGTAGGCGCCCTGCATAAGCTCCATCAGGATCGCCTTCTGGGCGTGCAGCCGGTTCTCGGCTTGCGCGAAGACGAAGGAGCGCGCCGAGTCGATCACCTCGTCCGTAACTTCGTCGCCCCGGTGCGCCGGCAGACAATGCAGGAAAATGGCATCCGGCTTGGCGCGGGTAAACAAATGCCAGGTGACCTGATAGGGAGCGAAAATTCGCTTTCGCAGTTCCGTCTCCGACTCCTGCCCCATGCTGGTCCAGACGTCGGTATAAACCACGTCGGCGGCGAAGGCTGCCATCTCAGGATCGTGGGTAATGGTTAAACTCGCGTCGGTTTCCGGGCCGCGCTTCCGTGCCCAGACGATGGCCTCCTGGTCGGGCTCGTATCCCGGCGGGCTGGCGATCCACACGTCCGCGCCCAGTTGCGCCCCCGCAAACATCAGCGAGCGGGCCACGTTGTTGCCGTCGCCGATATAGGCGACCTTCAGGCCCGCGATGCGGCCTTTCACTTCCAGCATGGTCAGGTAATCGGCCATGGCCTGGCAGGGATGGCTGTAATCGGTGAGCCCGTTGATCACCGGGATGCTCGCATACCGCGCCATGTCCACAACGATCTGGTGCTCGAAGGTGCGAATCATGATGGCGTGGACCATGCGCTCCAGGTTCTTGGCCACGTCATGCACCGACTCACGCTTGCCGAGACTGATTTCGTCAGGCGAGAGATACAGCGGATGCCCGCCCAACTGTTCGATGCCGACATCGAAGCTGACGCGGGTGCGCAAAGATGGCTTTTCGAAGATCATAGCCAGCGTCTTGCCCTGCAGCGCCGCGTGGTAATCGCTGGGACGGGCCTTCAGCTGGGTGGCGATGTGCAGAAAATGCCGTATCTGTTGCGGCGTGAAGTCACGAATCGAGACAAAGTCCTTGAGGTGCATTGGTCACCTCCCGGCGCCAACCAGCGCGAGCTGGTGCGCCCGTGTGAACTCCTCGATCATGGCGCCGATGGCCGGTTTGCCAATCTCCTCCACTTCGTAGTGCACGCACACATAGGGCTTGTCGAGCCGGATGGCGCGGGCCAGATCGATCGGCGTGGCAACTACCACAAGGTCGCAAGGCACGCGCTTGATGGTTTCTTCCAGTTCATGCCGCTGGGTGTCGCTGTAGCCCATGGCCGGCAGCACCCGCCACAAGTGGGGGAACTTCTGGAAGATTTTGTGGATGGATCCGACGGCATAGGGCCGCGGATCGACCAGTGCCGAGGCGTGATAGCGGTTGGCCGCGACTACGCCCGCGCCGTACGGCATCTCGCCGTGGGTCAGGGTTGGCCCATCCTCCACCACCAGCACGCTCTTGCCGTTCACCAGTTCGGGATTGTCCAGCGTCACCCGGGAGGCGGTCTCGATGACCCGCGCCTTGGGATTGTGCAGCGCGATGTTGCGCCGGACCGTCTTGATGCCGTCGGGATCGGCAGTGTCGACCTTATTGATGATCAGCACGTCGGCGCTGCGGAAGTTGACTTCGCCGGGATAGTACCCGAGCTCATGGCCGGCACGATGCGGATCGAGCACCACGATGGCAAGATCGGGCCGGTAGAACGGCGTATCGTTGTTGCCGCCGTCCCACAGGATCACATCTCCCTCCAGCTCCGCCTGGCTCAGGATGTCCTGGTAGTCCACTCCGGCGTAGACGGTGGTGCCTTCCACGATGTGCGGCTCGGACTCTTCGCGCTCTTCAATGGTGCACTTGTTGCGATCGAGGTCGGCCAGCG
>PLBD01000293.1 GCA_003135315.1 Acidobacteriaceae bacterium
AGCCGGGTTTGCTTGGGTGGGGATTTTCGTCACTGACGACACCTCAGTTGTAGTCATGTCCTGCACTTATGCCCTGGGGACTGAAGCGCTACCAACAAACTCGCGACCTTCATTTCGTGACTTTCAGTTGTTATCGCCGCCAAGCCGTTGCCGGCGCATGATAAGCGCGTCTTTGAGCTCGCGCTGGAGCAATTCCGACGGCAATAAGGATTTTGGATCACCCGGCTATGTGGTCATGCCTGAGCACGCCCATCTCTTGCCGGCTGCCCTTCTCGTCCGTCCTTTGGACGGGAAGGGTGGGCGTAAACAGTTGATCTAGTTCCTCAGCCTTTATATCCCGCTCCGCGCAGCGCCTTCCCAAAGCACTCGATGAAGTGGTTCACGCTGTCGGTGGTCGCCAGCGGGCCCATCAGGCCGACGCGAAAAACTTTACCGGCCAGCGGTCCGAAGCCTCCTGCGATCTCGATGCCGTTGTCCTTCAGCAGCGTGGCGCGCACTTTCGCGTCGTCCGCGCCTTGCGGCACCTTGGGAGTATTCAGGTTCCAGATGCGATGCTCGGGCGCGACCAGCATCTCCAGTCCCAGGCCTTCGATCTGCTTCACGAATTCCAGATGGGCCTGGTGATGCCGCTCCCAGCGGTTCTCCAGGCCTTCTTCTTCGATCAGCGCCAGGCCCTCGCGCAACGCGTAAAACATCGTCGCCGAAGCGGTATGGTGATAGCGATGCGACTGGATGAGGTAGTCGGAGATCAGCTTGATGTCGAAATACCACGAGCGATTGGGCGTGGTCCGCGCCTTCAGCCATTCCATCGCGCGCGGCGATACGGTGATAGGTGACAGTCCCGGAGGACAGCTCAATCCCTTTTGCGAGCAGCTATAGGCAATGTCGATTCCGGTCTTGTCGACCTCGACCGGCATTGCGCCCAGCGAAGTTACGCAGTCGGCAATGACCAGAGCGCCCACTTCGTGCGCTGCTTTACAGATGGCCTCTCCGCGCTGGAAAGCGCCGGCCGAGGTCTCGGCCTGCACGTAGGTCACAACCTGCGGCTTCTCGCGGCGAATGAACTCCGCGGCTTCGTTGTCGCCGAAAACTTCGCCCCACGGCTTTTCGAAGCGAACTACTTCTCCGCCCTGGCGGCGGGCCATCTCGGTCTGGCGGTCGCAGAAGAAACCATTGGCAAAGACCGCAACCTTGGTTCCCTGCTCCACAAAATTACTGATTGCCGTTTCCATGCCGCCGCTGCCGGTGGCGGAAATTACGAAGGTCATCTCGTTCTTCGTGCCGAAGACGGTGCGCAGCAGGCGTTGAATGTCGGTGGAAATTTCAAAAAAGTAAGCGTCCAGGTGGCCAACGATGGGCTGCGCCATCGCCTGATACACCCGAGGATGCACCTGACCCGGTCCCGGGCCATACAACAGGCGCTTCGGCGGGTGAACAACAATTTCTTCCATAAGAGCGGTCGGTTCTGCGACAGTAACCATTAGGCGACTCCTTACACAGTAATGGATGTTCTCAGTATATCGGCGTTGCAGAAAGGCTTGCAGTGATCTTTAACCATTGCGGCAGGACATAGAGCTGGCGTCCGCCCGGTCGCGCCCGGGTCCAAAGCAATCCTAACGTCACATTCATCCTTCGCCATCCCTGGCCGCCTTTTGACATGACGTGAAGGATGATTTCTAGTAAACCTTCGGGCCCAAATCCATGAAGACGCGAAGACCCACCTGTGGATTTCGTCTAGTCCAAGTCAAAGCCTGCATCATCATCGCGCTGCTGGTTGCGGCGCAATCGGTTGTCTGGGGCGCATCGTCGCAAGACATACGCGGCACTGTAAAAGACCGCAGCGGGGCGGTGGTCGCCAGGGCGCAAGTCGTCTTGCACGTCGCAGGACAGAACTTTGGGCGCACCACCCAGCCGGACGGGACCTTCGAGTTCAGCGGAGTTGTGGGCGACACCGGGACGATCGAGGTCAGCGCTTCCGGATTTGCCACCACCACAACGGCATGGCATGCGGGCGATAACCAGCTGACCATCGCACTGCAACCCGCCGCCGTGCAGCAGAGCCTGGACGTCACCTCCACGCGAACCTCGATCCTTCCCACCGGAGTCGACAACGTGGAGTCGCAGCCGGACGCCGTGGTCGTGACCGATCAGCAACTGGAGGAATGGGGCGCGCTGACCACCGACGACAAGCTGCGGCAGGTGCCGGGCTTCTCGTTGCTGCGGCGATCGGGCAGCCAGACGGCGAATCCCACGTCGCAGGGCGTGTCGCTGCGCGGACTGGGCGCCAGCGGCGCAAGCCGCGCGCTCGTTCTGGTGGACGGCATCCCCATCAACGACCCTTTCGGCGGCTGGATCTATTGGGCGCGCGTGCCGCAGTCGTCGCTGAACGAAGTGCAACTTGTGCCCGGCGGCGTCTCGGCGCTCTACGGCAACGACGCGCTGGGCGGCGTGGTCAATATGGAGACGCGCCCCGCGGTGCAGACGGCTGCCAATGTCGAAGTATCCTACGGCAACGAGAATTCCCCGTTCGGCTCGGGATGGGGGGCCTTGCGCTTCGGGCAGTGGGACCTGTCGGCCAGCGGTGAAGGCTATCGCACCAATGGTTACGTCGAGGTCCCAACGGACCTGCGTGGCACTGTGGACACGCCCGTCAATGAACAATATGGCAGCGGGACTTTGAAGCTGGAGCGGCTCATTGCAGACCGCGGCCGGGTGTTTCTGGATGGCACCCTCTACGGCGAAGACCGGCAGAATGGCACGCCGCTCCAGATCAACGACACAACGATTCGGCAGCTGGGATTTGGGACCGACTACGACAGTCCGGCCGCAGGCTTGTTTACGCTGCGTCTGTACGGCGGCACGCAGAACTATCATCAGACGTTCTCGTCGGTTGCCGCCAACCGCGACGGCGAATCGCTGACCGACGTGCAGAACGTTCCCGTCCAGCAGATGGGCCTGATCGGGCAATGGTCGAAGCAGATCGTCAGCAAGCTGACCCTGCTGGCCGGTCTTGACGGGACGTACGTTCAGGGCGTGAGCCTGGAGACGACCTATACCAAAGACAAGCCTACCGCGGACTTGTCGAATGGCGGCACGCAGGAAGCCCTGGGCACATTCATCGAAGGCATTGTGCAGATCACGCCGCGCTGGTCGCTGACGCTGGCCGGACGCGAAGATCTGTGGAGCAACTACGACGCCAGTTCCATCCGCATTCCCGTGCACGGTCACGAGACGGACACCAATTATCCCGATCGCGGGCAGAATGCGTTCGATCCGCGGGTATCGACGTCGTATCGGCTGGGCGGTCGCGTCGTGCTGTACGCATCGGGCTACCGCTCGTTTCGCGCGCCTACGCTCAACGAACTGTACCGCTCGTTTCGTGTGGGGAATGTCGTTACCGACAGCAACGCTTTTCTGCAGGCGGAACGCTTCTCTGGTGGCGAAGCCGGCGCGCGGACCAGCATGATGAACGATCGCGTGTCGATCCACGGCAGCTTTTTCGGCGGCGTCGTCGACCATCCGGTGGAGAACGTCACCTTGAGCTCGACTCCGGCGCTGATCACCCGCATGCGCGAAAACCTGGGCAGCACGCAGTCCTGGGGATTCCAGTTAGGCGCGGACATTCGCTTTACCAACCGCATCACGCTGGCCGCCGGATATCAGTTCGTGAACACCACGGTGGCAAGCTATCCGGGGAATCCGGCGCTGGTGGGCAATATGATTCCGCTTGTGCCGCAGAACATCTTCACCTTCCAGGGCACATGGGCTGCGCCGAAAATGTTTTTCGTGGCCATTCAGGGCCGCTATGAAAGCAACGAATTCGATGACGACCTGAATCTGTATCCTCTGGGCGCATGTTTCGTCCTCAGCGCTACCGTCTCGCATCCGCTGCCGAAAGGCTTTGATATCTTCTTCCAGGGCGAGAACCTCACGAATGACCAGTACTACATCGCCAAGACGCCGACGCCCAATATTGGCCAGCCTATCCTGGCGCGAGTCGGCGTACGCTGGCAGAGCCGGAAGTAGCCAAAAGAAATCAATGGAACCGCGACTCTTCGGGTCGGGAATCTCATCTTATGGAGTGTGCGAGATTCAGCCGTCCTCGCACCAGTTGACATGTGGAAGCAGGACAAGAATGTCGATTCACCGCCCCTTCGTTGGGTGTGTAGTTCTCTCCGTGGCGATGATGCCAATCCTCTGCGCGGCGCAAACCGGGCAACCGTCACGCGCGCCGGAATCGGCCAGGCAGCTTAAGAACGATCCCCTGCATGTTTTCAGCGAGTCGGTGCAACAGTTGTCGAGCACCGTCACCAAGTCGGTGGTCCAGGTCCTGACGACCGGATTCGGCCTGACCACGGACGAGCAAAAGAACGACACGGCGTATCTGGAGGCGCAGCGCGGGATCGGCGCCGGCGTCGTGCTGTCGCCGGATGGATACATCGTGACCAACGCCCACGTGGTAGAGGGTGCGCAGAGAATCCGCGTCCGCCTGCAAGGACTGGACAAGCAAACGGCGGCGCAAGTGGACGCCTCGCCGCACGGCCCCATTGAGGCCAAACTGGTTGGCATCGACCGGGTTAGCGATCTCGCCGTGCTGAAGATTGACCTGAAGGGATTGCCGACGCTGCAACTGGCGGACTCCAACGATCTGAAGCAAGGCCAGGTGGTGTTCGCCTTCGGCAGCCCGCTGGGACTGGAGAACTCCGTCAGCATGGGCGTGGTCAGCGCGACCTCGCGGCTCATCGATCCTGACAAGCCCGATGTCTACATTCAGACGGACGCGCCCATCAACCCCGGCAACAGCGGCGGTCCGCTGGTGGATGTGGATGGCCGCGTGGTGGGCATCAACACCTTCATTCTGTCGGAGTCGGGCGGCAATGAAGGACTGGGGTTCGCGATTCCCAGCGACGTTGTGCGTAACGTGTATGACCAGATCCGCACCGAGGGACACGTGCATCGCGGGCAGATCGGCGTGTATCTGCGCACCATTACGCCCGAGCTGGTGGAAGGCCTGCACCTGCCCACCAATCAGGGCGTGCTGCTTCAGGATATCGTGCCCGGGTCCTCAGCCGACAAAGCCGGACTGAACGTGGGCGATGTGGTCGTGAGCGTGGGAGGCAAGCCGGTCAGCGATGTGCGCCACTTCGCGCTTGACCTTTACGGATACAAGATCGGCCAGAATGCGGAGGTTGGCGTCCTGCGCAACGGGCAGGTGCAGACCTTTGCGGTGAAGGTGATCGAGCGGCCGGACGATCCCGAGCGCTTCGCCGACATGGTGACGGGACCGGACAATCTGGTGAATCGTCTGGGCATCGTCGCGGTCACCGTCAACGACCAGTTACGCGACGCGCTGGGCGACCTGCGTATTCCCAACGGTGTGCTGGTGGCCGCGCGCACTCCCAGCAGCACGCTACTGGGCGAGGGGCCGGAACCGGGAGACGTCATTCACGCGGTCAACGGAACTCCGATACACGACCTGCCGCAACTGAAACAGCACCTGCGCAAGATGAAGCCGGGAGATACGATCGTGCTGCAGATCGAACGCTCCGGACTGCTGAGTTACCTGGTGCTGGAATCCGAGTAAGAACCAGGCTGCGCCAGAATCAGAACAGCGGATCCCTCGTCGGCCTAAAGTGTCTGCGTGAGAACCCTGTCGTCCCCCGGGTGTCTGTGTCGTAGCTGCGATTCGCGCTAAAGGGTGGAACAAATCATCGCAACTGGGATCAAACTAGCCGCACAGCGGCGGGATGAAGTTAGCCGGGGCCGTAAGGCCCCGGTCAGAGTGGGAAAAACAACTGAGCCGCGGNNTTCGGGGTTCTTTTTTCGTGAGTCCTACTCCAACGCCGAAGATCAAATCTAATTTCTCGCGCAGACTCAATAGTCCAACCTCAAGCGCTCATTGTTACGGCGCGAAGTAGCCGGAGATGTCCAGGATGAGTTGCGTCAGCGCATAGGCATAGGCGTCGACGGAACCGTTGGTCGTCGGCACAATTGCCATGTTCGACGTGATGAAGCCGTCGTAGGCATTCAGCGTCGAGACCACCGGCTGCTTCTCACCGTCAGGCCACAAGCTCAGGAACGGCATCGAACCCGGCGGCACCACCGTCGCGTTGAAGATGTAGGCGGCCGCGTTGCTGGGCGGCGCGCAGGCGCTGCCCAACACGTTCACCGTTTTCTCACCTACAAACGGCTTGCCGTTGTTGCTGCGTGTGTCGAGCACGCGGCACGGCGCAACCGGATACATCGACAATCCTCCCATTCCCGTCGCCGCAAAGTAGCCGTTGATGTCGATCAGCAGGTCGGTGGTGTTGTAGGCGTAGACGTCAATCGCGCCGCCGGTGCCCGCTGGCACAATCGCGCCGTTGGCTACAACCGTTGCCGTCGGATTATTCAGCGTTGAGACGACCGGCTGCGTCTCGCCCGTCGGCCAGACCGACAAGTATCCCAGCGGCTGTCCCGAAGGATTCGGCACCACCGTAAAGTTGAGCGAGTACGCCAGCGGATTGAGACCTGACGGGATGCAACTGCTCTCCAGCAGCGGGAAGCTGCGTGGCGTTTGCGCTGCCAGGCGCGGCCCGCCCAGATCGCCGTCGGTGCCACGCGTGTCCACCAGGCGACACGGCGTCAGCGGATAGAACTGATACGTCCCGGAACCGGCCGGCTCAAAGTAGCCATCAATGTCGAGGATGACGTTGGTGGTATCAGTGACGTACACGCTGACCGCGCCGCTGGTTCCCGCCGGCACGATAGCGGCGTTGGCCTTGACGCGGCCGTCGGGCGAATTCATTGTCGAAACTACCGGCTGGGCTTCACCCGTCGGCCAGATGGTCAAATAACCCAGGGTCGTAATCGGGACTACGGTGACATTCAGCGAGTAGGCGGCAGCGCTGGAGGGTATGTTGCAGCCTCCGAGCTGCGGCAGAGTGTAGCTCTGCGATGTGCCGCCCTGAATCGGGTTCTTGGTTTGTCGCGTGTCCACCAGGCGGCAGGGCGNNTGGTGACGCTGCCATCGCCGGCGACTGACACCGTGAGCGTAACCGGAAGCTGATAGAAAGTGGCCGAGACGTTGGTGGTCTGGTTCAAGGTCACCTGGCAGGAGCCGGTACCGCTGCAAGCGCCGCCCCATCCGGTGAAGGCCCAGCCCGACGCCGGCGTCGCACTCAGAGTGACGGGGGTGTTGTCGAGATACTTGTGGCTGCATGTGCCGGGGCAATTGATGAAGCCGTCCGTGCTGGTGACAACTCCATCACCGCTGGTCGTAACCGTAAGCGTGTTGTAGCTCACGCTGAGCTTGAAGACCGCGCCCTGGTTGGCCGCCCCGCCTTGATAGGTTGTCCCGTAGAAGTTGCCGTCNNCCGTAGAAGTTGCCGTCGCTGCCTTGGATCACCCCTGCAGTGGGATTGGCGCCATCAGCGCAGCCAGAATGAGGACAAAAGCTGTATAGGGTGGTCAGCGAGCCGCTGGGGGTGATAGCGAAAACCGTCCCTTGATCGTAGGCCCCGCCTTGAAAGGTTGTGCCGTAGAAGCTCCCATCGGTGG
>PLBD01000041.1 GCA_003135315.1 Acidobacteriaceae bacterium
GGCCGCGGCCGATGGGGATCATCGAGTCGATGGCCTTCAAACCCGTGGCCATGGGCTCTCTTACCGGCTGGCGGTCGATGACGCCGGGCGCCAGTCGCTCAATGTTGATGAACTGATCGGTATTGATCGGCCCTTTGTCGTCGATGGGCTGGCCGAGCGAGTCGACTACGCGGCCGACCATCGCCTCTCCAACGGGCACACTCATGATGCGCCCCGTGCGCTTGACTTCGTCGCCCTCTTCGATCTCCGTGTAGTCGCCCATCAGCACCACGCCGACCTGGTCTTCTTCCAGGTTCATGGCGATGCCGGCCACATTGTGCGGAAAGGAGAGCAATTCGCCCGACATGACCTTGTCGAGGCCGTAGACGCGGGCGATGCCGTCGCCGATGGACATGACCGTGCCGACTTCGTCGACGGCTATTTTGGATTCGTAGTTGTCGATCTGCTCGCGGATGAGCTTGGTGATCTCGTCTGCTTTGATCTGCGCCATAAGATTCCGTTCGAAGCAGCGCACCTTGGTGCGCCGTTAATCTTTATTTGTCCAGCCCTAGGCCTATGCCAGGCTGAGTTCCTGCCGCATCTTCTCCAGTTGCCCGCGCACTGAACCGTCATAGATCGTGCTGCCCGCGCGCACCATGACACCGCCTAGCAACGCAGGGTTGGAAACGTAGCGTGTGCGCACCTTCTTGCCGGTCATGCTTTCCACGCGGGATTCCAATTCGCGCTTCTCTTCCGGCGACAACGGACGGGCACTGGAGATTTCCACTTCAGTGAATCCCAATTGCGCGTCGAGCTCGGTCTCGAATTGCCGCAACATGTCGTCCAGCATTCCGATTCGCCGGTGATCGATCAGCACCGCGATAAAGTTCCGGATTGGCTTCACCAGTTCAATCTGCTTGGCAATGGCGTCGAGCACAGCACGCTTCTGTTCCGGCGAAATCGCGGGCGACTCCCACACGCGGCGCAGCTCGTCGCTCTCGTGAACGGCTTCAACGATCGACCTAAGTTGCTGACGTGCGACTTCCGCATCGACTTTCTGCGCGAGGATGACCTCGACTAAAGCCCGGGCGTAACGACTGGCGATGGCAGCCATGTTTACTTGCCATCCTTTCCGAGCTGGCCGACGAAGTCGCGCACCAGCGCCTGGTCAGTGGGCTCGTCCACGCGAATCTCGCGGGCCGCCAAATCCACGGCCAGCGACGCCGCGAACCCCTTCAACTCGCGTCTCGCGTTGCGCGCGATGGCGGCAATTTCGGCCTCGGCTGCCTGCACCACTTTTTGCTTGTCCTCTTCAGCGGCCTGGCGAATCCGCTCTTCTTCCGCTGCGGCTTCGCGCTCGGCGGAGGAGCGGATCTCAGCCACCTCGGCGTCCAACTTACTTAGGCGCGACTCAATGTCGCTCAGGCGGCGGCCGGCTTCGGCGCTGGCAGCCTGCGCCTCTTTAATTCCCTTTTGTATGGCAGCCGTGCGTTCGCGGAATGCCTGCGGCAATCTCGACTTCAACAGCACATAGACAACCGCTGCGACGCCGCCGAAATTCAGCAGAATCGACAGCCAGAAAGACAGGTCCGGGCCCAAGCCCAGCTTGCTTCCAAACTTTTCCGCGCTGTGCGCGGACTGCTCCGTGGTCTTGGCCAGAATTTCGCCGACACCGGCATTGGCATTTCCGGCGCCTGGTTCGGCCGCAGCACTATGTGGGTCAGCTTTCTGGGCCGCGGAATGGTCGGCTGAATCTTGCGCAAAGACCCTTACGGAGATATTGGCGACGAGGAGGCAAGCCAAGATCGCGATCGCAGCCACGCGGCCGTGGAATCGCCGCCTCATGCTGGACCGCCTACTGCGGGAGTTGCGCCGGAAGGTTTGAGAATGGTGCGAATGATGTCCGATGCCAGGCGCTGAGTTTCGGTTTGCAGGGCCGCACGAGCCGCCGCCATGTCCTGATCGATGGCCAGTTGCGCTTCGCGGAGTTGCTGCTGGGCGCGCTGACGGGCCTCGGCCAATGCTTGTATGCGCAACTGCTGGGCTTGCTGACGGCGGGCGTCCTGGGCCTTGAACACAGCCAGCCGCGCATCGCGCAACTTCTGTTCGTATTCCTGGGTCCGGGCTTCGGCAGATGCAACGTCGGCACGCGCTTTCGCGACGGCTCCCTCGGTACGCTCGCGACGCTGAGCCAGGACCCGCTCCAATGGCTTACGCAGAAAATTCTGGTAAATCGCATACAGCAGCAAAAGCAGCACCACCGTCGGGATGGCGTCGAGCAGTAATTGGCCTACTTGTCGGAGAGTTGTGTCCATCCTATGTCGTTGAGTGCCTACTGCTGAAGATGCACTGGGGGCGCAGAGAAATAACTGGAACTATTGAAACTATCAAAGCTGATCGGGCGGTGTCAATGAAGGCTGGGCTGTGGCGATCAATTTTCTTGTAGCACCTGGCAGGAATAGGTCTTCATCACGAGCCAGACCGCTCCGCCCGGTTCCAGATGCAACGATTCTCGCGCCCCAGGGGTGAGATGGACTTCAAATTCCGCGCCGCAATTCACCCTGGCGACCACCATGACATCGCGCTGCTGCAACGAGGTGATGGAGCCTGCAAAGACGTTGCGCGCGCTCAAACCCTGCGGCGGCAACGACGCCAGCAGAATATCGCCAGCGCGAATGCCGATCCGCAGTGGCCGTGACTGATCGATACGCGACAATGGAACTTCCAGATCAAGCGTCGAACCCGCAACGCGGCAGGTCATGGTTCCCTGCTCGGGATGGCCGGCGACAAGAACGCACTCAAGAATATTTTCGAATCCCGCCAACTGAGCTACCGTTTCCGATTGCGGCCGATGCAAGACTTCATGCGGCGAGCCGCGGGCCACGATCCGCCCAGCGTCGAGGGCAATGACATTCTCGCCCAGCGCGAACACTTCTTCGCGCTGATGAGTGACGTAGAGAACAGGAATCTGCTGCTCCCGGTTCCAGGCTCGCAGGTCATCGAGAATTTGCGACTTGGTCACGGCATCGAGAGCGGTAAGCGGTTCGTCGAGCAGCAACGCCCGAGGGCGTGTGACCAAGGTGCGTGCCAACGCAGCCCGCTGGCGCTCGCCTCCCGAAATTTCTTCAGGACGGCGGCTGGCCAGCGCGGAGATGCGAAACTGCTCCAGGATTTGCCCGCACCGAGTCTGACGCTCCGATTCATGAAGTCCGTCCAGACCGTACTGCACATTTTGCGCAACCGTCATGTGCGGAAACAGGGCAAGCGATTGCAGCAGATATCCCACGGAGCGACGGTTCGGAGAGATGTTCAGGCCAGCGCCGGAATCGAAAAGCCCGGTCTGTCCGATCGCGATTCGGCCCGCTTCGGGGGCTTGCAGCCCGGCGATGCAATCGAGCAGCGTCGTTTTGCCGGCGCCGGACGCACCGAAGAGAATCGTAAACCCCGCGGCGGCGGTAAAGTCGACATCCAGAGTGAACGACGATGCTCCCTCGCCGAGATAGGCCTTGCGCATGCGGACACTGAGTTCGTGAACTGGTGCAGGCGCGACCTGGCCGCTCATTTCCATCCCCACACATTCCAAGCCGCTCGCTTGCGCAAGCCATAGAGCGCGGCCAGGATCGCAAAGCAAAGCACAAGCAGCAGCAGCGCCGTGCGATTGGCGGCGGCGTAGTCGAGCGCCTCAACCTGGTCGAAGATCAGGATGGAGATGGTACGGGTCGCGCCGGGAATATTGCCGCCGATCATCAGCACGACGCCGAACTCGCCGACCGTGTGCAGAAAGCTGAGGACTGCGGCGGCAACGAGCGAACGGCGCGCTAACGGTACCAGCAACGTGAAGACGATGCGCGACGAACTTGCGCCGAGGAGTCGGGCCGCATCGACGAGCGCAGGATCGATTGCTGCGAAGCCGGCCACCAGGGGCTGCACGGCAAAGGGCAGGCTGTAAATGACCGAGCCGACGACGAGCCCATCGAAAGAGAAGGCGAGGGGATGGCCGAGAATGGCGGTGATGCCGCGGCCAACGGCGGTGCGCGGTCCGAGGAGTACGAGCAGGAAAAAGCCGAGGACAGTGGGAGGCAAGACGAGGGGCAGGGCGGCAAGGGCTTCAAGCGCCGCGAGCCAGCGGCCACGGCCCAGCACCAGCAGGGAAGCAAGCGGGATGGCGATGGCAAGCAGGATGACGGTGGTCACCGATGCGAGCTTGAGTGTGAGTGCGAGCGCTTGCCAGTCCATCGTGTCCTAGTTGACGGGTGTGAGGCCGCTCTTGGCAAGCTGGGCCTGGATGGGTGGAGAGAGAAGGAAGTCGAGAAACTTGTGGGCGGCCGCGCGCTGGGTTGTGTTGGTGACGATGACTGCGCCCTGCTGGATGGGCGGATAGAGATCGCGAGGGATGACGAAGAAGGCGCCGCTGGATGCCATCCTGGGCGTGAGCGCTGAGGTAAGGGAGATGAGACCGGCGTCAGCGTTGCCGGAGTCGACGAATTGGGCGCCCTGGGCGATGTTTTCGGCGGTGACGAGGCGGGCACTCAGGGCGTCGTATAGCTTGAGGCTGGTGAGTGCGGCGACTGCGGCGCGGCCGTAGGGAGCGCGGTCTGGATTGGCGATGGCGAGCCGCTTGAGCGCGGGGTTGCGAAGCAGATCGAGTGAAGGCGGCCCGAGGGCGGAGTCTTTACGGGTCCACAAGACCAGCGTGCCTTTTGCGTAGGTGATGGGCGTGGTTGAGTCCGTTGATCCGGCGGCATCGGCGAGGCCGGCGTCGATGAGTTTCTTTGGATAGCTGAGGTCGGCGGAGAGAAACAGGTCGAAGGGTGCGCCGTTCATGATCTGCGTAGTGAGCATGGCAGAGGCTTGATACGTGGCTTCGGCGCGGATGCCGGTGGACTGGTGAAACAGTTCGAGAATGGGCGGCAGAACCGGCTCGAGGTCGGCAGCCGCTGCAACGCGCAACGGAGTTTGGGCGGGGGCAGGAAGCAGAAACGCCAGGGACAGACACATGAGAAGGATTGGTTTCGAGATACGTAGGGACAAGCGGGCGGAGAGGCGGGGCGAGAGACGGTTCGACTCGAAGGGAGTGCTGGGTTCAATGCGCTGCAAAATTCGCTCCACGCTGGTAGGCTAACACCAGACAGGAACAACAAAGACAAGCGCATGAACGACAATTTGCACCAGTTACACTGTTTTGGATGCGGGGCCCGGATTGCGGGCCCTGAGGCGCTGCCGGACTTTCGCTGCGCCGAGTGCGGGGATTTGTTTGAGGTGGAATATCCGGGCTGGGTTCAACGAAAAGGGCCTGACCGGCCGAATCCCGGCGCGCTGAAATGGCTGTGGCGTGAGCGGAAGAGCTCGTCGGAGTTGTTGGACCAATCGGGCGTGTGGCGCTTTCGCGAATTGCTGCCGATTCTGGACAACTT
>PLBD01000334.1 GCA_003135315.1 Acidobacteriaceae bacterium
GCCCTTTTCGGGAAGAGCGTTGCCCTCCACGTGCACATGTAAATGTGGAGCGTGAGCCGTGATCAACCATCCACGGCCAGCTAGGAGGGCCTTATGTCGATCTAATTTGTCCTGCTGACGTTCTTATTGATTCTCACCGTAATGTACTTCCGCCGTCCGGAACCTGCGGCGAACGGGCTGCAAGTTGCGCCCGCCAAGCGAGTGGCAACACCGGTGATGATGAAGCAAGCCGGGTTTGAGGTTCCAGAGGAGTATTGCTTCCATCCCGGCCACACCTGGGTGGTGGACGAGGGCCGGCAGAACGCCCGCGTCGGCATCGATGCCTTTGCCGGCAACCTGCTGGGCAAAATCGATTCCATCGAAATAGCCGACCTGAACCGCTGGGTGCGGCAGGGACAGCCGCTGGCCACGGTCACGCGCGATGGCCGGAGTGTCGATGTGCTGTGCCCCGTCGAAGGCGTTCTGGTTTCGGTGAACCACGAAGTCCTGAAGAACCCGAATCTCGCGATCGACGATCCGTACCGGAACGGCTGGCTGTGCGCAATCAAAGCTCCCGAGTTGGCGACCAACATCAAGAACCTCCTGCAAGGACCGATCGTGGTGCCATGGATGCAGAACAGCCTGGCGCGCGTGGCTGCGATGGTGCAGCAACTGACTCCCGCGCTGGCGCAAGACGGTGGCCTGCCGGTCAAGGGCCTGCTCTTTCAGGTTGACGCCGATGTGCAGCAAAAGCTGGTGAATGAATTCTTCCTGACCTAGAGCAGCCCGGCAAAGGAGACCGGAGGACGTTATGGCACAAGAAAAAGGACTACTCATCGACATCAAGCGCTGCATCGGTTGCCTGGGCTGCGAGACCGCATGCAAGCAACTCCACGGATTCGGCACCGACCCGGAGCCAACTCTTTCCGACACCGCTTTCACGGTAGTCGAGGCGCGGGGCGACAAGTTCGTCCGCAAGCTTTGCATGCACTGCGAAGATCCGGCCTGCGCCTCGGCGTGTCCGGTCGAAGCCATCAGTAAGACCCGCCTGGGCCCGGTGGTCTACAACGCCGACAAGTGCATTGGCTGCCGCTATTGCATGCTGGCATGCCCCTATCAGGTGCCGCGCTACCAGTGGACCAAGCTGGCGCCGTTCGTGAAGAAGTGCGATATGTGCGTCGACCGCATCAAGGCCGGCAAATCGACGGCGTGCGCCGAAGCCTGCCCGGTGCAGGCGACGATCTTCGGCAATCGCGACGCGCTCATCAATGAGGCGTGGAGCCGCATCCGCAGCGATTCGTCCTATGTCCCGCATATCTACGGCGTCGAGGAACTCGGCGGCGGCAGCGTGCTGTTTGTCTCCGACGTACCCTTCGAGAAGCTGGGATTCAAACCCGCCCCGACGGGCAACCAGCCCATGCCGACTCTTACCAGCAGCGCATTGGGCGATTCGCCCAAAGTCGTCATCATGGGCGGCACCATTCTTTCCGCGCTGTACTGGGTCACGCAACGGCGGCGCGAAGTTGCGCTGGCGGAAGCGGAAGAGAAATCCGCCATCAACAAGATCAAGAGCGAAAGGAGCTAGCCATGTTCGCGCGAATCAAGTCAGAAATTACTTTGTGGCGAGCCATCGTAGCCATCATATTTGTTACCGGCCTTTATGCGACTTATATCCGTTTCTTCGAGGGATTCCGCGCCAGCACCAATCTGAACGACCAGATGCCATGGGGCCTATGGGTTGGACTGGGCACGCTTTGCGGTATTGGATTGTCGGCGGCCGGCTTCGGCATCAGCGCCGCGGTTTATCTGCTGGGTATGGAGCGCTACCGTCCCATCCTGCGCGCATCGATTCTGATCTCGTTCCTGGGATACATGACGGTCTGCGTCGGGTATCTGTACGAGATCGGCTTGCCCTGGCGCTTCTGGCATCCCATCGTGATGTGGAACCACCGTTCGGTGCTGTTCGATGTGTGCGTCTGCATCATGACGTATACCACAGTGCTTACGTTTGAGTTTGCGCCGGCGGTCATCGAGAAGCTGCCGTGGAAGCGCTTCCGCGAGACGGTGCTGCACTACCACCACAAAATCCTGATCGGCGTGGTGCTGGCCGGCGTGCTGCTGTCCTCGATGCATCAATCGTTCCTCGGCGGACTGTTCCTGATCACCCGCGGCAAGTTGCATCCGCTGTGGTACTCACCGTACATGCACGCAATGTTCTACCTGTCGGCGATCCCGGCTGGGCTGGCGCTGACAGTGATGGCGATCTATCTCTGTATGCGTTCGCTGAACGTGCGCGTCGACTTCAGCATCCTCAGCGACTGCGGCCGCATGATCCAGTTGCTGCTGATCGTGTTCGGCTTCTTCAAACTGCTCGATCTGATTGGCAACCAGGCGCTCGGCTATGCCTTCCAGTTCACCAATGAAGCGGGATATTTCTGGCTGGAGGTGCTGTTGTTTCTGGCGATACCGATCACGCTGCTTAGCTTTGAGAGCGTGCGTGAGAACCCGGAACGGCTGTATTGGGCATGTGCCTTCGTGGTGGCGGGATTCATGGTCGACCGGCTGAACGTGTCGATCAACGCGCTGCAAACCGCGATGGGCACGCATTACGTGCCGAAGTGGAGTGAACTGGCGTCGAGTGTGCTGGTGATCGCCGCCGGAGTGATTGCGTTCCGATACGCGGTCATCTATCTCGACATACTTCCGAAAGCGGCACCCAAGCCGGTAACCCGCTGGATCTCGAATGCCGGGCTGGCGGCGCAAGCCTGACATCGAAGAATGGGCAAGGCCGAAGCGGTACGATGCTGGCCTTGCCCATTTGGTTTTGGTGGCTACGGCGTAATCTCCCAGACGACACCGCCCCAGGTCGTGCCACCGTAGTAGGTTGTTCCGTAGAGATTGCCGTTCGCGTC
>PLBD01000076.1 GCA_003135315.1 Acidobacteriaceae bacterium
TGGTGGAGTCGACGCGAATGGGCTGGGCGTTGAGGAGAGCCGAGTCGCCGGTGGTGGAATAGCGCGTGTGCCCGATAGCCAGCGAGCCGGGAACGCGGGCCAGGGCCTCGGCAGTGAAGATGTCGGAGACCAGGCCCATCGACTTGTGCAGCCGAAGCTGCTCGCCGTCGGAGGCGGCGATGCCTGCCGATTCCTGTCCGCGATGTTGCAGTGCATACAGGCTGAGGTAGGCGAGCTTCGATGCTTCGGGATGGCCGTAGATGGCCACCACGCCACATTCTTCGTGCAGCTTATCGTCAGTAGCCAGTTGCCGGTTGTCAGTTGTCAGTTGCATGGCGTTTGCGCAAGCTTCTTTCACGACCAGAGTGTCGCCGGCCGAAGTCGGCTCGAAAAATTCAGAACGCGTGAGGCGCTGGCCTGAAGGCCAGCTCTACCACCGAAGACTACCGCGTTACCGCTTCGCCCACCTCATAGATGCTGTACCACGGCGTAGCCGCCTTCAGCGCGTTGTTCACGTTTTCGATGTTCTTCACGCCTTCGTCCTTCAGCCAGGCTTCGAAGGCCTTGCCGCCCTGCTGCGCGTAGATCGGAATGCCGTCCTTCCACGTGGCGCGTCCGCAGAGCACGCCATTGAACTTCACACCCGATTCGGCGGCGAACTCCAGGTCCTCGATGAACTCGGAATTGCTGACGCCCGCCGACAAATAGATGAACGGCTTGCTGGTGGCACCCGCAGCGGCACGGTAATGATCAAGAGCTTCTTTCTTGCCATAGGCCTTCGTTCCTTTGAACGAACGCGAACCCTCGACGAACTGCATGTTGATGGGAATTTCCACCTTCAGCACGTCCACGTTGTAGCGGTCCTTGGAGAATTCCTCCATCGACTTTGCGACGACCTCGGGCTTCAGCTTGGCGAAGTCCGCGCCCTTCTCGTCCATGCCTTCCTTGTAGCCGACCAGCTCGAGGAAGAACGGGATATCGTTGGCGCGGCACTCATCGCCGATGCGCTCGGTCCAGGCATGCTTGTGGTCATTGATCTTCGGATCGTCGTAGGGCGTGTAGTAAAGCAGGATCTTGACGCAATCGGCGCCAGCTTCCTTCAGACGCTTGGCAGACCACAGGTCGAGCAGGTCGGGCAGGCGGCCAGGCAACTGCTTGTCGTAGCCGGTCTTCTCGTAGGCCAGCAGCAGGCCGGACCCTTGGGCGCGACGCTTCGCCGCCGGCAGGCCCCACTCGGGATCGAGCAGGATGGCGCTCGCATGTTTGGTCAGGACTTCGGTGACGTAAATTTTGAACTCTTCCAGTTGCTTGTCGCCGGCATCAGCGCCCAGGGCCTTCTTGAGCGAGCCGCGCTGGTCCATGGCGGCCGCGGCAATGACGCCGCGATCGTTGGAAACATTCTTCATGCCCGCGAGTTTTCCAGGAGTCAATTTCATGATGAGACCTCCACGGGCAGAGTCGCCCGGTTCGATAGATAAAGGATTAAAGTGCAGTCCCGCAGAATGCGGCTGGGCCCAAGAAGTGCAGGACAGGAAATTCTAAATGAATCCGCAGATGGGTGCGAGGGGATAAGGCTTTGCGCGTCCGTTTACTGTTGTTGCGGTAACCCGCTGAGCAGCGCCTGTTACCTTGGCCCCAGCGACTCGATGCTCCGCCTCGTTAGTAACATGTTTGTTGAAGTGGTGCCCCTCCGGGACTGCAAAGATCAGGATGCCTTTGACAAGGCAAGCTTCACGTTGGCGGGGAGCCGGAGAGCGATGAAGTAGTCTGCCGGATAAAGATAGTCCTCGCCGGACTCGTCTATAACGCGCACCAGATTGTGGTTCGCCGCGGAGGCGTCCCGCACCGCGGAGTACAGTTTGCGCAGCTCAAGAGAGGCCGGGTAGCCTTCATTGCGCACACAAAGCACGAATGCCTCGCGGCTAATTCTCTTGTGCGAGGAGCCGCTTGATTTTGAACTCTTTCTTGCCGATGCCATGCGCTTCATACCAATGTAACTCCGCTATCAGTTGTGTGCCACTGCTGAGTTTGATGCTTGCTGGACCTTTCAGCTTCCGCCAGGGTCCGCGGCCATAGGCTTTCCACAACCGTTTACGCTCGCGAACTCCTGCACCTGCGGCGATGATTTCAACCTGCTTGATCTCGCTGGTAATTTCAAAATACACCCCGGCAATTGTAGCCGCTGAGCCGCTGCCAGGTTATTGCCGCAACGGCAGGCCGCTCAGTACCGCCTGCTGGCGTGCGAGCAGGGATTCGATCCCTTGGCGCGCCAGGGCGAGCATCTTGGCAAACTGGGCGTCGTCGAACGGACGGCGCTCCGCCGTGGCCTGCACCTCGATGAGCTTCTTGCTGCCGGTGGCGACTACGTTCATATCGACGTCGGCGCGTGCGTCTTCCTCGTAGCACAGGTCGAGCATGATCTCGCCATCGACAATGCCGATGCTGGTTGCCGCAACATAGTCGCGAATGGGCGCCACGGTCAGCGTGCCCGACTCGATCATGCGCCTCATGGCCAGCCCCATGGCGACGAAGGCGCCGGTAATCGATGCAGTGCGCGTGCCACCGTCGGCCTGGATCACATCGCAGTCGAGAAAGATGGTGCGCTCGCCCAGTTTTTCCATGTCGGTCACGGCGCGAAGCGAGCGGCCAATCAAGCGTTGGATCTCGTGCGTCCGTCCGCCGGCGCGGCCTTTCGTGACCTCGCGCGGTGTGCGAGTCAGGGTAGAGCGCGGCAGCATGCCGTATTCGCTGGTCACCCAGCCTTTGCCGC
>PLBD01000207.1:0-459 GCA_003135315.1 Acidobacteriaceae bacterium
CGCGTGGCCGTCAATGGAGTTGCGCTGCTGGTGGCCTCCATGTTCGCCGGCTCGTACATCCTGCAATTCTTCGGCATCAGCCTGGCGGCCGTGCAGGTGGGCGGCGGATTGGTGGTCACCTTTGCGGGATGGCAGGTCCTCAACAAGAAAAGCGACGTGAGCGAACGGCAGGTCTCGGCCCCCGACAATCAGGAAATTCTCTCGCAGGCTTTCTACCCGCTTACCATGCCGCTCACCGTGGGACCCGGTTCCATTGCCGTCGCTCTCACGCTGGGCAGCAATCTGCATGAGGAGCGGCATCTTCAGCTCATNNCGCGCTGACCGCGGTGGTTGGCATTCTGCTGATCGGGGTAACCATCTACCTGTGCTACCGCTTTTCGGAAGGTCTGCAGCGCCTGCTCGGACCCAGCGGCTCCAGCATTCTGATTCGCCTGTCGGCCTTCATCGTGGTCTGCATCG